>JBBTUM010000026.1:0-2285 GCA_038063795.1 Patescibacteria group bacterium
GAAGATGATGACTTCTCCGTGTGGAATATAGCTCAGCCTTTGGACATTCTCTGCACGTTGACATACGTTTTGAAGTATTTTCTAGCTGCGATTTCTGCACTTTCGCTCCTCGTCGGGGGTATCGGGATCATGAATATCATGCTTGTCACCGTACTGGAGCGCACAAGAGAGCTAGGGCTCAGGAAGGCGGTGGGTGCACGGCCACTGGACATGCGCATACAATTCCTTTCAGAGACCGTCATCATCGCGATGCTGGGCGGACTCATAGGTCTTCTTGTCGGTATTGTCATCTCGTATGTGATCGCTGTCGTCGCACGTTCCCTCGGATACTACTGGGAATTCATCATCGGCATGTCTTCGATAGGGCTCTCGATCGTCTTTCCGCTCATCGTAGGCCTTGTCTTCGGATTCTACCCTGCCCACAAGGCAGCCCGCCTAAGACCGATCGATGCGCTTCACTATGAATAGCATCGTCGTCGAAAGCATCCATCTTGCTCTCCGCACACTGCGGCGCAATGCGCTCCGTACCTTCTTGTCGATCCTTGGAACCGCGATCGGCATTACCTCGATCGTCGTCATCATGTCAGCCGGACAGTCGGTCAAGGCGATCTTCGACAGTACGCTCACGATGTTCGGCACGAATTTCATCCAGGTTGAGATAAAGGTACCCAATACTTCACATACCTCATCGGAGAACGCTGGCGGGATCGCAGAAGGTATCAGCATCACCAGTTTAAGCCTCGATGATAAGGAAGACATCGAAAAACTGGCGAATATCACCGGAAGCTACGGCGCAGTGGTAGGGCAAGCAGCGGTCATCTCTCCCTATCGGGAAAAAAGGTATACCTACTACGCCGTCTCCCATGAATTCGATTACATCGACACGGGCGAAATAGCCGAGGGTCGCTTTTACAACGATGAAGAGGAGGAGAGTCTCTCGCGAGTGGTCGTTCTGGGCAAAAATGTCGCCGAGACGCTCTTCCCGAATCAATCAACGATGGGCCAAACCGTCAAGATCCAGAAACAATCATTTAGGGTCATAGGGGTGTTCAAGGAGCGCGGAAGTGTGGCATTCTTCGATATGGACGAGCTGATGTACATTCCGCTCAAGACGGCTCACAAAAGACTCTTGGGCTTTGATCATCTCATGACTATCATCGCTCAAGTAAAAGACCCGTCACTTTCTGATGCAACAGCAGAAGAGATGGGGCGCGTCGTCAGGGACAATCATGAGATAACAGACCCAGACAAAGATGATTTCGCCGTCATGACGCAGGAAGAAGCAGCCGACCTCGTCAATGGTATTCTCGACGGCGTTACGCTCGTGCTCGGCATCATCGCCTCCATCGCCCTTGTGGTCGGGGGCGTCGGGATCATGAACATAATGTACGTAGCCGTGAGCGAGCGAATTTTTGAAATCGGCTTGAGGAAAGCCGTTGGTGCAAACGGTCGTTCTATCCGAACACAATTCCTCATTGAAGCGATAGTCATTACTCTACTCGGCGGTATCGCGGGAATTACGCTCGCCATCACTCTGATCGCGGTACTCTTTTTTGTCGCGGGCTACCTTGGCTTTGACTGGCCTTTCGCGATCTCAGCATCCTCGATATGGCTTTCGCTGGTCTTTTCCACATTTGTGGGACTATTTTTCGGCTACTTCCCTGCGAAACGAGCGTCGCAGCTGCACCCGGTCACTGCACTTACGAATCAGATATCTTGAATTCTGCTAAGAATAGGCGCTTTTATGCGAGTCGCCGTTAAGGATTAGCACTCACTTGCGTTGAGTGCTAATTTGGTATATAGTGGTTCTATGAAAGCGAGACAAGAAGCAGTGCTGTCAAAGATCATCGACGCCTACCTTTCGACGGCACAACCAGTCGGCTCTAAGATATTGGCCGAGGAGCAGGGCCTCGAGTTCAGCTCAGCGACGATACGGAACGAAATGGCCGTTCTGGAAAAGGATGGTCTTATCATACAGCCCCACACCTCAGCCGGTCGTATACCGACGATCAAAGGCATCGAGTACTACCTCGAGTATTTGATGAAACCGCAGCCTCTTCGCGCGGACGAGGAGCAGCGTCTCATGAGTATGTTCCAGAAGTCCGGTCTCAAAGGACTCGCGCGGATGACGGCGGAATACTGCCACTCGGCATGCATACTCGTGTTGGATATGAACGAGTTCTACTACACCGGGTTTTCGTACCTTTTTGCGCAGCCCGAATTTGAGAACGCGTCACTGGTGCACGAGATCGGCGTCGCGATAGACAATTTTGAATCGGCCTTGC
>JBBTUM010000027.1:0-8677 GCA_038063795.1 Patescibacteria group bacterium
TGGCGCAAGCGAAATAAAAAGTCGGGACCGACCGTTGCTCCGATCAAGGAGAGCAAGTGCCCGACCTGCGGCGGTTCAGGCAAGTTAAAAACGCAACGGACGAAGACGGCTCCCTGCGGTCACTGCAAGCAAACCGGCCGGGACATCTGCCATCACTGCGGTGGCACCGGCAGATATGGCGTTGGCCTTACGGTTCCCCAGACCGAGGAAGAAGTACAAAGCATGATGAAATGCGATTACTGCGAAGGCACAGGGTTCCCGAAAATTCCTATTGCGTGCTGCATGTGCAAAGGAGCGAGAAAGGAAACCTATACCGAGACATACGATGCAACCTGTCCCCGCTGCGGCGGGTCTGGCGAGGCGAATAGATAGCGGGTTCATTTGGGGATGAAAAAACCAAAAACAAAACTTCTCGACATCTGGGCATTGGGCCTAGGACTCATGCTGGCGCTCTATTTTGCCGGAAACCCGTTCTGGGTTTATGATGATGTGGTGATAATCGGAGGATTGGCGGTGTATACATGGGTTAGTCGATCGTTATGAATACGGACAATGACCCCAAACAAGCGATTCTGGACCTTGAAACTCGGAGTTTTATTAAGAATGGATGATGAGCATGCGAGCGGGGCTAATATGGAAGCATAAGGTTAAGTATTTTAATTGTAAGTTTTATTCATAATTGACAACCGCGCGACTCTGGTTCTTTAGTGACCAGCACTAGGGCTTGCCGCGCGGTTGTCATTTGCCCCCCCCCTCTATTTATGATATACTATGCACTGATAAAGGTATAAAAAATTACATAACTAAGAAATATGAAAATGAAAATCACAGTTTTGCTCCGCAATAGTTTTATAGCCATTTTTGGGACTTTTTTTGTAGGTGTAGCAGTTTATGCTGCAACTACTATTGGTTCCAACATATCCACAGGTGGAACACTCGATGTCACAGGTGTGTCAACATTTAGTCGAGCAACGTCTACATCAGCGACAAGCACAGCGTATCTGTATGTCGGATTTGATGTTACTGTACCACCTGGCTGGGATTTTGACGGTGGTGATCTGATTACATCAGGGGATGCCTTCTTCAACAGTAAGGCAACGAGTTCAGCTGCGTTTTGGGTCGGCTCTGGAGGCACAAGTAATTGGTTAGATCTTGCTGGTGGCGATCTTTATGTACAAAATGATGCTGAATTTGATGGTACATTTTATTTTGGCCAGGCAACAGGTACTTCTGCAACAACAACCGACTACTTCTATCTAGGCGCTGACATAACGGAACCGTCAGGTTGGGATTTCAGTGGGGGTGATTTACTTGTTGTTGGAGATGCCTATCTTAACAATCAAGCAACAAGCTCAGCTTCCTTCTGGGTGGGCTCCGGCGGAACCGCAGATTTCATAAATCTCTCCGGTGGCGATCTTTATGTTCAAGATGCAGCTGAGATTGACGGGGCGTTGAATATTGGTGGAAATGCTACGTCGACAGGAGATTTTGTTGTAGGTACCGAGTCAACGACTGCTACCACATCACTACAGATAAAATCTGATGCCTCAGGATTAAATGGAGCTAGCTGTATTGAGTGGGTAAATATCGAAAATGTTACGTATCGAGAATACGTAAATACTGCCGGAACTAAAGTATTGGAAGCAGGAACGTGTAAATAATTAGTAATGTCTATGAAGCGACTTAATTCATATGTAGGCGCGATTGTTGTATTGGGATTTGCTCTTCTAGCTTTCCATATCGTCTCTGCTGCAACAACAGACTTTACAGCTGATGCGAACATCACTGTGGATAGTGTGACTTTTGGTGCGGGTACAGCAGATATGTTGATAATGAACGGGTCAACAGCGGAGAGTTGGGAGTTTAGCAGCGGGACCTTTACGGTTACGAATCCAGGATCATTTAGTGTGGGCTCGTCTGACAGCACCGTTAAGGCAATAAATATTAATCTCGGTGCTTCGCTTGTTGAGTGTGCAGTAAATACAACCCCGGGGACCACCTCGGCTACGCTTCCTACTACAGCTGGCACGTATACAATTGAACCATCTGCATCTACTTCCTGTTCGTCAAGTCTTTGTTCCTCTGTTGCGAACGCAGCTAGTCTAAATACATATCCTACATGCGGAGCTGCCTCATGTACTACTGGATACTATTTAGTTGGTTCTGGTGCTGGAGCCACCTGTGCTCAGATACCCGGCGCTGGCGCTCCAGCAGCACCAAGTTCAGGGGCTGGCGCGAGTACTGCGACTATTGGCATCGGAGAGACAAGAAATATAGGTTCGGTATCACAAAGCGGACGTAACTTGTTTATTTATATTAACGCGATTGCTAACTTTACGATCCGTGTAAGCGGAGGTAACGACGAAAGCCATTCGGTTAAATTAAGCGAATTAGACTTAGCAAATAGAATCGTTGAATTATTGGTGTCTTCTGAGCCTCAACATATTGTGTTGTCAGTGGGAGCAAATGCGACCGTTGATCTTAACGGAGATGGCATTAACGACATGCGAATTACATTTAACGAACTTACAGTTACTAAAGTTGATCTGACCCTCAAAACAATAAGCAGCGAAGCATCAGATTTAGTTTCACCGGACAATTTGGAAGGAAAGCTTGTTAAGACGAGTGATTCACCGGTAGTGTATCTAATTGAAAACGGTTTAAGAAGACAAATACTGAATGAACAGGCGTTTATATCTCAAGGATATAAGTGGGATGAAATCATGATAGTAAGTGATTTAGGGTTATACCCAGTTGGCTCTATTATTAAGGAGGTGTTTGATACTGGTGATTTGGTAAAAGGGAGTGGTCCTCGCGTTTATGTCTTGGTAGCAGGAAATATAAAACGATGGATTGTAAGCGAGGATGTATTTAATCAGCGGGGGTATAAGTGGTCAGATATTATTAGTTTAGATGATTTACATCTTGATCAGTATACAGTAGGTGATCCTATAAATGATATTGAAGATACAGTAGATATTGATACTACAGTTGGCGGGTCATTTACGAGGCACTTGAATATCGGCTCTGCAGGTCATGAAGTCAGATTCCTTCAGAAACTATTAAAGAGTCTGGGTTACTTTCCAGACGATGTAGGCGATACGGGTTACTTCGGCTCTATTACTGAAGATGCCGTAAAGAAATTCCAGGCAGCAAATGGTATTGAGACAGTTGGAGTGGTTGGCCCAAAAACGAGAGCAGTCCTAAATTCATATCAATAAAATAAAATGCAGAATTCTAGCCAATCATAGGATTGGCTAGTTTTTGTATTTACCCCACCCCTCGTCCCACTATAGTTTCTTTTCATAAAAAACCCGCCCCCATGCTCTGTCCCGAGTCTCGCGAGGGCAGGGTCGGGTTTATCATATGGGGGTAGAAGTTCGAATCTCGTTTGAGGTCAACAAAAAAATGCCCAAGTTCTCTAAGGATTTGAGCATCTTTTCGTGGCTCCGCCCCACGGCGCAGGAGTATGCGCCTCCCGTTCAGGGCCTGAGGCCCTTCAGGACCGAATGGCTGGACGTCGCTCAGAAAGATAAAGAGACGAGTTTTCACTCGTCTCTTTATCTTTGGCTCCGCGTGGTGGACGACGTTAGGACAGCCATTGTGGGCTCGCCAACAAGTCGTGTTTCAAGAAGCAGTCTGCCTTATTCGACGCCCTCCTGGTCGTTGCCTTTCAGATTGATTCAGTCTGAACTGCAAGCGCTGGACACCTCCATATCGCTATGGAATAATACGCCCAATACACTTATGGCAGCACATAGGCATACCAGGCGCATGCTCCTCATTACGATCATCATAGGTCTTTTTGGTCTTTCGGTATCCTCGGCCCTTGCTCAAGGAGGGAGCGCACCGCTGCCAAGCAGCGACCCTCGGGTAGCCGATCCCGGGCTTTCTGCGGTCTCAGAACCAGTCCAAGCTGTACAGCAACCTTTGCCAGGCACGACGCCCCCGCCGAGCCCAACGCCTCAGTCGGCTGCTCAAGTCGCCCCAACTTCTGCGCTAGCCCCCTCCCAGCAGGCGCCTGCGCCTGTCCAGTCAGTCACGGCTACGGCAACACCGGCGACCACGGTCGAAATGGTGCCGTTCATCGAGCAGGCGGCAGGAGCACCTGCCGTGGCAGCCCCAGACACCGGTGTCAGTATCCCGCTCATCATCGCGATAGCCGTTGCGCTGGCCGCACTTGGCGCGTACGCGTTCCATCGGTTGCGAACGAAAAAGAAGGAGCCGGAGAAACAGGAGGAAGATGACCGGGGTTGTCTCGATCTGAAGAAGCGCATGGAGAGGAAACTAGAGGAGCTCAAGGATATCCGCGGACGGCTGACGGGCAAAGCAAAGGACGCGGCACGCGGAAAAGTACGGCACGCGGTCGCAGGGACTGCGGCCGGAAACCTGCTCGCGCAGGCTGAACGTCTGGAGAAAGAATACGCGCGGCTCAAGATGCTCTTCGAACAATGTATCGCCGGCGTTTCCCGAAAAAAACGGGTATTCATCGTTCACAACTGGAGCGGCACGCCTGAAGACGGCTGGTACCCGTGGCTTCACAAAGCATTGCAGAAGGCCGGCTTCAAGGTATATGCGCTGTCCATGCCCGAGACGGATGAACCGAAGATAGGAGCGTGGGTCTCGCATATCGCGGAGAGCGTGGATACCGCGGACAAGAACACTTTTTTCGTCGGGCATAGCATCGGGTGTCAGGCGATCTTACGATACATGGAACAGCTGCCTCGCGACGCCGCGGTCGGGAAAGTGGCGCTGGTGGCACCGTGGTTTACGCTCACGAACGTGAATGCGAAGGAAGAAAGAGCAATAGCAAAACCGTGGCTCGAAACCCCGATCGATCTTGAGAAAGTGAAGGACCATACCGATCATTTTTTTGCATTGTTCTCCGACAACGATACGTATGTGCCGATGAGCGATCGAAAATTGTTCGAGCAGCGGTTGGGCGCTGCTTCTGAGGTCATGTCAGGCATGGGGCATTTTACCGAAGAAGATGGCGTGCGCGAGCTGCCTGCCGTGCTCGACTGGCTCGTGAAATAGAACAGAATCGTGAATAATGTTATACTGACCCAAAATAATTAACCGTCTTCTATGGACCTTAAAGATTTCAAGAACTTCGACAACCTGGATCGCTACACCTTTCTCTGGTCGCAGGCGCGGCTTCTTCTCGGCGCTCTGGCGCTCCTGCTCGGCGGCATACCGCCGGTCCTGTTCCTCGTGCGCGTTCCGGCTCTCTTCGCAGTCGTGGCGCCCTTGCTGAAGCTCGCGTGGATTATCTCCGGCGTCGCATCCGCCTACCTGCTCTACCGATGGCATGCCAAGAAGAAGGTAGTGTTCGGCGGCACAGCGCAGAAAGACACCGTCGCCTTTTTCGTGAGCGTGGTAACGGGTCTGAACCTTGGCGTGACAGGACTCTTCGGGACGAACATCGGGATGTCGATAACGTCGAGCAAGATCATTTTCGTCGTCGTTGCGATACTCTATCTCATGGCAGCCTCTCATCTGTTCATGCGGTGGAAATCAGTGAGCGGAAAGATCTTCTAGCGCCATTTACTCGTACAAAAAAACAGAGGCCCAGTACGGGTCTCTGTGTTTTTTTCGTGATGATGACTTTGCGACCGCAACCCTACGTCGATGCTCTCTGATGCTTGAGATGACGCCATACGTACCAGACAATGGCGATAAGGATCAAGCCGACGATCAGGAGATCGAAGTCGTGAAGCTTTTCACGGATTAATTCCCAGTTCGCTCCCATTTTCACGCCAAGCCAGGTAAAGAGTATGGACCAGGGCAAAGCGCCAAGGAAGGTGTAGACAGAGAACTGCGTCACGTTCATTCGTGCGATGCCGGCGGAAAACGATATGTACGTCCTGACGACCGGCAGCAGACGGCCCGCGAACGCCATCAGATTTCCGCGCTTTCGGAACCAACGGTCCGCGACGTCGAGATCGTGCCGTGAGATCAGAAAATATTTTCCGAATTTTTCAAGAAAAGGCCTTCCCCCTCGCGCACCTATCCAGTAGGCGAGGAGCGATCCGGCGAGGTTGCCAACGGTGCCTGCGAGCACGACCGGCCAGAACGCCAGCCGAGATTCTGACACAAGAAAGCCGGAGAACGGCATGATGATCTCCGACGGTACGGGAATGCCGCAGCTTTCCAGAAGCATCAGAAAAAAGACGCCGGTGTAGCTCGTCTGCGAAATGACCTTGATGATCATCGCGGCCAGTATGTCGATTATCGCTGAAATCATTCACGTGAAACTATACCATCGGACCGCGGTGCTTGTCCATTGGAGTAGAACAGGACCCGTCGCAGTTCAGCAACGGGTCCCTAGTTTCCATTCGAACGTCAAAGGCGTTCATGAGGGTACATTGGTGAGACGTCTCTCGCGGTCTGCCACGATCCCGTCGAGCCATTTCACGAAAGCGATAGGCTCGGGAATCTTGAAGTCTTCGGCTGTCGCTTCAACGCCGTTGACCAGGAGCTTTGACGGTATATGATAGGTCCTGAACAACCAGTCGAAGATATACCATCCAAAGGCCCCGGCGATCCCTTCGTTGACCTTCACGTTGGCATGATGCATCAAGTGGAACGCGTACGCGCGTTCCATGCGTCTGCCGATCAATGGCAACGTGAATGTCCGTTGCCATATTCGGTATGGCAGGTGCTCCGCGAAGTGCTTTACCTCATAGTGCCAGATGGTGAAGGCGACGGCGACGATGACGCCCCCCAGTAACGGCACCCTCGGCAGGATGAGCTGCAGCGGGATAGCGACCACCACAAACGGCGCCAGCAACGCGAAATACGCCCACCAGGGAAACTGTGCATGTTCATACTGCTTTGCTTCCTCGATGGCATAGTCGCTTTTCACGATCGAGCGGCCATGCTCTCGAGCCAACCGCACCGATGTTTCATTGTGGTGAGCTCTATGCTTTTGAGCAAAGCTCTGGGTCCACCGAAACGGTATCGCGTGCAGTATGTAGCGATGAAAGAATCCCTCAGCGACGCCGTTACACGTGACGAGCAGGATGAACATCCCGAGGGTGAGCCACAATCCGGCCGCACGGTTCTGTGCCCACATGCCCGGTGCGAGGTACTTGAAGGTGGTCAGTAGCAGCGCAAGGAAAAATGCCATGCGCACACTAAAGATCGGGATAAAAAGCGGGCTGGGGATGCGCAACATGGGTATTCTCCTGTAGAGAAACGTTTCGTTTGAAAGAGCAGGTACGGTTTTTGATACAAAGTCAGTATGGCATATCTTCGGATAATTGTCGCATGATCCTCGTGTTCACGGATCTCGCGAGGGTAGCAGTGTCGCTCACAATTGCATTTATCTCGCGGTGAGGTAGATTGAATGATGTATTATGACCACGACACGTCGCGGGCGAAAAAATACCCGATAGGTATATGCTTGAGTTCGGCACCATGGCACTCTCTATGATCGCGCTCTCGAAAGCGATATTTTTCGTCTATTGTGCTGGTACTCTCTATCTGCTCTGGCGCAGAAAAGGCGCGGTCGCCCACATGCTCCTGACAACGATCGCGATAGTCATCATGTATGTGGTGCTTGCGTGGCCGCTCACCACGATGTGGTGGGGGAACAGCGGTGATGAGAATCTGATCCTCGCATTCTTCACGCAGGTGCTGCACGGGAATTTGTTTCGCGACTTCTATCACGCGTGGCTCCCGCCCTACTACCCGCCGCTGTATTTCTGGATAACGGGCACGGTCGCGCGCCTCTTCACGGTGAACGCGGTGCAGGCCGCCAAGCTCGGGACCGCGCTCGTGCTTGGTCTCTGGTTCGCAGCTCCTTTCGCGCTTCGAAATTTGTTCAGTAGATTTGATGTCTCGAAGCAGTTTGATGAGACCGCGCGATTACCGTGGTTCTGGTTTCTGGCTCCTTTCGTCTTTCTGCTGATGATCGATTTTGACGCCATCATCACGAAGCCGTATGAGGTCCTACCGGCACTTCTTGTTGCCTTATTCACAGGCCTTCTTGCTCACGCGCTCTCATACGAACGCTGGACGATCGCGCATTTTCTTTTTTTCGGCATAGCAGGCGGCATCCTTTTCATGACGTTCTATTTCTGGCTGTTCATCGCCCTTGCCTCGCTTCTCGTCGTTGCGGTATTTTCAAAATATCGAATGCGCTCGGTTGCTCGGGTCATTCTCACCGGGGTTGTCATAGCTGTTGTGTCCTCTCCGTACCTCGCGCCGCTTCTCATCTCCTATGTGCGGTACGGCGTCGAAAATTGGCAAGGGCATTTCTTTGTCCCGGGCGATCTCGCGACCGTCATTCCGTGGGGTATGTCTCTCCAAGGACTTCTGGCCATGGCAGGGCTCACTTCCCTCGTCATCGCCTCAGGTCGCTCTTTCTTTGTTCGAGGAGCCCTTGCCCTCTTTGTCGTGAGCTATGTCTATCAGTTCGTCGGCATCACGTCATTGCTACTTGGCATGTCGCCCTTAGTACCCTCAAAAGCGTTCCCGTTCCTCGCTGATGCGTGCCTGGCCGTCGGTATCGCGTATGGAGCATGCCTCCTCGGCGAGCGGTATGCCCACAGGCTGTCCCGTATGGCACAGCGGAGCGTTGCCATTCTCGTGTTCCTCTTTCTTGTCTCCGCGATGCCGTTCGTCAGTTTTCTCGATAATTCGAAGGTGCTCGCGCAGTTGCAGCAGAATC
>JBBTUM010000028.1:0-2073 GCA_038063795.1 Patescibacteria group bacterium
CGTGGGACTTGGCACTTTTGCTCCTGTGACCGACGAGCAGCTGAGGCAAGGCGCGCTTCATAGCGAACGGTACCGTATTGATGCGGCGACCGCGCGGCGGTTGAATGCTGCCAAGAGACAGGGCAGGCTTATTATTGCAGTTGGGACCACAGTCGTCCGCACACTCGAAACTGCCGCCCACGGGCGAGCCTCGCTAGGACGGGCCGCCAGTAGGCGGCACTCACTCCGGGCGGCATCAGGCACGACCGATCTCTTCATCCGCCCCGGTTATCGTTTCAAGTTCATCGACGGTATGATCACGAATTTCCATGTTCCGCGTTCAAGCCTCATGATGCTCGTCGCCGCTTTCGTTTCTCGCGAGGAGCTTCTGGCGTTGTATCAAAAAGCGACGAGAAAAAAATTTCGTTTTTTTTCCTTCGGCGACGGCATGCTGCTGTCTGCATGAATGAGGTGCTTTCGCTCTTGCCCCCGTTAGAAGTAAAGTTTCTAACGGGGTTGACGATGGGTTGAAATATGGTATTATCGCTGTATGCGAACCATCACGATACAGGGTATGCGAACGAAAGCGATGAAGCTATTTGTCGTCAGCTTGCTCTCGATCATTTTTTTCATATCCATCGGTCTTGTTGTTGGCGCCGGAAGCATGGGATCTGACCATGGTTCAATGGTAGGTTGTCCGTTCATGATGGGTGAGCATGTGCTCTGTCCCATGGGAATTCTCGAACATCTGGCTACCTGGCAGAAACTCGCTGGCTCGATCCCTGACCGTTTCGGTATGATAGTTTCTCTCTCGATGGTCCTCTCCGTTTTTGTTCTCCTGGTCGCTCAAGAGATGGAGAGCTGGAGACGATGTTCGATCAGATTGGGGCCTCGCCAGGCATTGTATAAAAGAATTTTTCCGAACAGTATCCTTTTCGTTTTTGTAAAAAAATTATTCTCACAGGGGATCCTGAATCCCAAAATTTTCACCGCATACGCTGCCTAAGGACGTTATTCTTTTGTTTGATCACAAAAGGTTCACAACGCCCTTTTTCGATTACGCTCGCCCGGACAGCCGTCCCCTCAAGAGGACGGGATGAAGGGCCTTAAAAATAAACCCGCGGAGCGGGCTCTCCTCGTAAAGAACCCGCCCTGGTGCCTCGCCCTTGAGGGCGAGGTCGGGTTCATAAGTCATTAATTGAATGAACGTATGTCGAATTTTGTTGTTCCGATCCGCGGCATGCACTGTAAGTCGTGTGAGATCCTCATCGAGAAGAATCTGAAGAAGATTCCGGGCGTGACCTCGGTCAAAGCTCATCAGCGTGCAGGCAAAGCCGAAGTCACTGCCACTCGGCAGATCACGCCGGAGCTGATCGCGGATGCAGTAAAAACGGCCGGGTATGAGGTCGGTGAAAAGGAGAAGCTTCCATGGATATCGCGAGATGCGAACGATTATCTTGAACTTGGGATCATCGCAGTGATACTCGCGGTGTTGTTCCTGTCCGCGAAAGGATACGGATTGTTTTCAGTGTCTCTGATCCCTTCCGGCACGGGGTTAGTGATAGCGCTCCTTGTCGGATTAGTCGCCGGTGTATCGACGTGCATGGCACTCATCGGTGGGTTAGTATTGGGAGTCGCGGCGCGATATGCTGAGATGCATCCGGAAGCAACTACCGCCAAGAAATTCCGGCCGCATCTGATTTTCAATGTGGGCCGAGTTGCCGGATATACGCTCTTCGGCGGCATGATCGGTCTCATCGGCCAGGCCTTTCAGCCTTCACCGAATCTTCTGGGTATTCTGACGATCGTTGTAGGAGTTGTCATGATCTTTCTGGGACTGAAGTTGATCGAGATCTTTCCAGCGCTCCGCGATAAATCTCTGGCACTGCCTGCTTCCATTGGTAAATTCCTGGGCGTGCACAAAGATGCGACTGAGTACAGTCATACCCGGGCGGGAGTAACAGGCGCGCTCACGTTTTTCCTGCCCTGCGGATTCACGCAGGCGATGCAGCTCTACGCAGTATCCACCGGAAGCTTCGCGCAAGGCGCTGCGATCATGGGTTTGTTCGCGCTTGGTACCGCGCCAGGTCTTCT
>JBBTUM010000029.1:0-1421 GCA_038063795.1 Patescibacteria group bacterium
TCTCAAGCTTACTGATGTTCCGAATGTTCGTGTATAGGCATATTCATTTCTTCCGGCCATGTTCAGTCGAGACACGGTAAACGTTATTTGTACAAGTCCAGGAGTCACCGCTACGGTTCGGTTCGAAAAGGTGAGCGCAGACACGGTGACATAGTCGTTCGTGAGCGGTATCGCGCTTCCGGCTCCCTCCGTGATACGGACCGCTCCGCTGGACTCGTCAAAAACAGTCGGATCCCCTGTAGCAGCGACGACGTCAAGCGTCAATGATGACCCTGATGAACCGGCTGACGGCGAGGTGATCGTTTGCGCATTGCGAATGGCATGCGTCATTCGCTGCAGTACTTGTAAACCCTGCTGCTCAACCTCGGCGACGGTCTCGCTCTTGATGCGAGCTTCATGAAGCGACGCGAGGAACAGCGTAATAAGAGACACGAGAATTGAGGTAATGGCGACATACATGATGAGCTCGATCAGGGTAAAACCCGACGAAGGCTCTCTATGGTGAATAATGGTTGGTCTTATCATGGCTGGCAGCAACACGTGTCAGCTGAAGCCCCGCCAGTACAGTACACGTCGCCACTTGCTTCATGCGTTTCACCGTTGTTCGTACACTGGTTCACGTTGGCGCGGCAGACACCGTTCATATAACTAAGCCCCTGGCAGATGGCCGGGCAGGTCGTGCCCCCGCCGGTGCTGCCGAGCCAGTTGGTCAAGTTCGTCACCAGCTGCACGCTCCCCGGACGCCCCTGAGGCTGCAGCCACGTCACGGTCGAGGTTACGCGTTTTCGATCGGCATCAATCGTTCCGACCGTGACCTGTCTCGTAAAGATACCTGTCACGTCGGACGTTCCGGAAAATACCCACAGCCCCCCTGAGACAGCGAGGCCGTGCTGACCGTCGGTCAGAGCGACAAACGAAGCGTCTCGCATTGCCCGAGTCGCCTCGCTACCTTCGAGCGCGAGAAAGCTTGCCCGGCCGCGCTCGCCCGCGCGCGTCATCCCGCCCTGGCTATAGATCATGGCGCCCCCGAACGCGGCGACGATGATGAGAAAGACAGCCGATGCGACGACGACTTCAACCAAGGTAAACCCCGTTAGAGATAGGAAGCGCTTCAATCGATTTTTTAAATACCGTTTTCCTGGTCCTGATTTGAGATATTTCTCCCTTTGACGTGCATCAAACTCATTCAGACATGCCTCATAATAGATCACGGTGAAAGGCCCCCTGCCTTTCGTAGAAAAGACCTTACCGCTATTGTGCTCAGACAAGCGCTTCCGTACATCGACAGAAAAGCCGGTATACCACTTACCGTCCTTTTTGCTCTGAAGTACGTATGTGTAGTACATAGTGTTATGTCTCTAACGGGGAAATCCGGAAGGTCTAATCATAGAGCACTGTCCCTTGAGCATTGAGAGTAAGAA
>JBBTUM010000030.1:0-4837 GCA_038063795.1 Patescibacteria group bacterium
GAATCCACTGCTTTGGTCAGCTCCTGGATCTGCTGCTGAAGCATCAGGGATGACTTGTCGTCAGAGGCGGCGCTCCTGAAATCCTGAAGACGCTTGAAAAAGAGCCACATGATGGCGATGAAGATGACAGAGACAATGACGATCGCGATGATAAAAACGCCACTCGAGATTTCCATATATGGAGTGAGTATACTGATAATCGATACGGCTGTCGAGGTTCTGTCATTCTGGAGCGAACGCAGTGAGCGATAGAATCCCCGATTACTTCAATGAGATTCTATCGCCTCGTCCGCGTGGACTCGGCTCCAGAATGACGAAAAAAAATCAATCTATCTTAAACAATTTCTTCGCATTCTCTCCGGTCATGGCGACAACCTCCTCCACCTTCATTTTCTTTATATCAGCGATCTTTTTCGCGACCTCAATGACATAGGGCGGCTCATTGCGCTTTCCACGATACGGCTCCGGTGTGAGGTATGGCGCGTCAGTCTCGATCAAGAGATGCTCGAGCGGTATTTCTTTGACGATCTCCGCGAGACGTCCTGTTTTATCGAAGGTCACGATGCCGGTAATGCCAATATAAAAACCCTTCGCGGCGAACGCCCGGGCCTCGTCGAGATCACCGCCGAAACAATGCACGGTTGCGCGGCTGACGTTCTTTGTGTCAACAATTTCATAAATATCTTTGAGGGCGGTCTGATGCTCTGCCCCATTCCGTCCATGGATCATGAGCGCGAGATCATTCTTCAGCGCAAGATCGATATGCTGTTCAAAAACCATCCGCTGCTTCTCGCGGATCTCATCCATGGAGAGGTCCTTACGTTTGATATGGTAGTAATCGATACCGCATTCGCCGATTCCACGCACCTTTGCGCTTCGGTCAATGAGCGCTTGATAGCGGACCGGATCGAACTCCTCATCATAGACATGGATCGGGTGCAGACCTACGGTCGCATAACAAAAAGCGTACTGCTCCGCGAGACTCACCGCGAGCTCACTCGAATCAAAAGAGGCGCCGACATTCATGGCAAGCATGCCTGCGTCGCGAACGCGCGCGAGGACCGCATCGCGATCTGCATCAAAGCCCTGAAAATTGCAGTGCGTGTGAGAATCGAAAAACATGCGACGGAAGCGTTTACCGTGAAACTTCCGTATTCTGACTCTGGTCGAGTTCTGACGCTCCCGCCTCTATTTCCTGATTGATGCGCTCCTGGACGCGATCCCGCTCTTCGCGGATACGGCCAAAAAATTTCGGCATGTTCTGGCGCAGATACTCGGCCTTCTCGTCGGTCAGGTTCTGTAGATCCTTAAGCGCGCTAAAATCGATGGCTCTGAGACTTGTCGGAAGCAGCGGCTGCACGATACGGGTCGATGTCTGGAACAGCTCCGCAACGCGCGACTTCTCGACATTCTCGGCAAACGAGCTCTGGAAGGGAAACAGATTGATGACCCACAGAATGAGTCCTACGAGGAGCATGCCCTGGAGGAATCCCAGAGCGGCACCAAGGAGACGGTTCGCGAATGTCGCGAGCGGCACATACTTGAAAATATGCGTGACAAAATTGATGAGCAGGCTCATGAGGATATTGATGCCGACGAAGATGCCGATGAATGCCGCCACGATCGATACCATGATGCTGAGATCGAAGAGCTCGATCAGCCATTGCGCGACAGTGGCATAAAAAGCTCCAGCCGCCCACGCTCCGAGGGCGAGGCCGACGAGAGAACCAATGGTCGCGAGAAAGCCGTGCCGCAGGCCCTGAATGACGAAATACGCCAATACCAGCAATAAAACGTAATCGATAGTACTCATAAGTCTATTTTAGCAAATAATGGCTCAGCTTTCACGAGGGGCCTCGTCTGCATGGCTGCTGTGATAATATTGGCCGTGCGTGGCATGAACGGTCGCAGTGCAAGACCGATATTGTACAGGGAGATGACGAGTTCGCCCAGAACCGCCTCAAGACGCTTCGTATCGCTCTTCACTATCACCCACGGCTTCTCCGCGTCAACGAGTTGATCGCATTCAGAGACCTTTTCCCATATCGCAAGCATTGCCGAGCGAAATTCCCACACCTCGATGAATTGTGACACGCGCCGCTGGAAGGGAGCGTCCTCCTTGAGCGAAACATCGAGCTTGCCGTCAAAATACTTCTCGACCATCGTGGTCACGCGGGAAAGAAGATTGCCAAGCCCATTCGCGAGATCGGCGGTATAGGTCTCGCGAAAGCGTTCCTCGCTATAATCACTATCCTCGACTGGATGAACGTGTCGCAGGAGAAAAAACCGCACGGCATCTGTACCGAAATGTTCGACGAGCGAGAAGGGATCGACGATATTGCCGAGGGACTTTGACATCTTCGTGCCCTCGACGTTGATATAGCCGTGGACAAAAAGTTTCTTTGGAAGCGCTATCCTTGCGGACAAGAGCATCGCGGGCCAGTAGACCGCATGGAAACGGATAATACCCTTACCGACGACATGCGCGTCTGCGGGCCAGAACGCCCTGTAGCGGTCGCCGTCATTCGCATAACCGAGCGCGGTGATATAGTTCGACAGCGCATCGAACCAGACATACATGATCTGCGAAGGATCCCCCGGCACCGGTACGCCCCAGCCCTTCGCGCGGGCGACGGAGCGTGAGATGCTGAAATCCTGCAAGCCGCTGCGGATAAAGCTCAAGACCTCGTTCTTCCTAGATTCAGGAATGATCTTGTACGCATCCGTGGCGACAAGCTCCTCAAGTTGTTGCTGATACGATGAGAGCCTGAAAAAATAATTCTCTTCCTCGATCCTCTCGGGCACTGTCTGATGTTCAGGACACTTTCCTTCTGCGAGTTCCGATTCGCTATAAAAAACTTCACAACCGACGCAATACAATCCTTTGTATTTCTTCTTATAGATATCCTCCGGCTTGCATGCGGCCCAGAGCTTCTGAGCTCCTAAAAAATGCGCCTCCGACGCCGTTCGAAAAAATTGATCATTCGAAATATCGAGCGCTGCAAGAAGCTTTTCAAATATTGCTGCGTTCCCGTCGACGAGCTGCTGCGTTGAGACGCCGGCAGCTTCAGCGGCCTGTACATTCTTCAGGCTGTTGTCGTCAGTGCCGGTGAGAAAGTACACATTAGCGTCGCCGCGCTGCAAACGCTCATGCCGGGCCACCACGTCCGCCTGCACGAACTCGAGCGCATGCCCGATATGCGGACGAGCATTAACATACGGTATCGCTGTCGTGATGTAAAAATTTTTTTTCATCTCAGAAAACGATAACGACGAATTCTCCTTTTGTCTCGCTCGCGGGCATCTTGGCTGCGACATCTGCTGGACTTCCGCGGTACACGGTCTCGAACTGTTTCGTCAGTTCCCTGCATACTATCACCTGCTTGTCGGTGCGAGCAAGTTCGCTAAGAAGCTTTCTGATGCGGTGCACGGATTCGTAGAGAATGACCGGCCGGTCGCTCGCGCCTATCTCAGTGAGCTTGGTCTGGCGTCCTTTCTTATGCGGCAAAAATCCAAAGAAAAGGAACTCATGAAGCGGAATACCGGCGATCGAGACCGCTGTCGCAAGCGCGGATGGCCCCGGCACCGGAACGATCTGGACTTCAGGAAGCTCGGTCCGCACGAGCTCGACGAGACGGCCGCCGGGATCAGAGAGACCCGGTGTCCCCGAATCGGTCACATAAGCGAGCGACGCGCCTGACGCAAGCATCTCTTTCAGGCGCTGCCACGCACGGTCATCGCTATGCTCATGCCATGCGCTCAGCTTCTTTTCGATATGATAATGACGCAACAAACGCGTCGTAATACGCGTGTCCTCTGCGACAACTCCCTGGACCTCTGACAAAACTCTGAGAGCTCGCTGGGTAATGTCCTCAAGATTGCCGATCGGAGTCGCGACGATGAAAAGTGACGACATAGCTCATCACGCGACCGGTTCCTTGCTCTTGTAGCCCATCTCTTCCAGATATACGGTCACTGCGGCCGCAAACGGTACGGCGACGAGCGCCCCTGCGACACCAGCCACCTTCGCGCCGATGAGTATCGAGAGAATGATGACGAGCGGGTTCAAACCGACGGACTTCGACATGACTTTTGGCAAGATAAAGTTATTCTCCGCCTGTTGGATGACGACATACAGCGCGAGCACGAGTAGTCCCTTGAGCCATCCTGCGGATATGAACGTCAAGAACACTGCCGGCACAGCGCTCAGGATCGGTCCTAGGTACGGCACGACTTCAAGCAATCCCGCGAGCAGCGCAAGGACGAGCGCATACTCGACGTCCAAGAGCTTGAGCCCCACGTAAGTCAGGAGGAAGATGATCAGTGAGAGCACGATCTGCCCCCGCAGCCACAGACCGAGCTTATGCTGCACTTGTTCCAAAATAGTAAGGGCACGCTCCGACTTGTCGCGCGGCACGATCCATGCCAGAAAATGCTTCACCGCACCTTCATGCACGCTGATGTAAAACGTGATCACGAAAGCAAGAATGATCGATAACACCCCACCAAAGAAAGAGCCGACGACGAACAGGATGTTATTCGGAGCGATGCTGGCGAGATTCGTGATGAATGCATCGAGACCGCCCTTGATGCTACTCACGCGCTCCTGGGCGAAAAACGATGAGTGCTGGAATTCAGTGATGTTACGGTTGATCTCAGCGTAATACTGTGGCACGGCGCGTGCGATGGTAGCGATCTCTGAAGCTATGGGGCGGGCGATGCCGACGATGATCCCTGTTGCCGCGGAGAAAAAAATAACATAGATGATCAATATCGCTAAGGACCTCGGCAGGTGATACTTTTGCAGATAATCGACGGTCGGATCGAATGCCGAGGC
>JBBTUM010000031.1:0-2627 GCA_038063795.1 Patescibacteria group bacterium
GGAGGAAGCCGTCCTGGAATTCTATGAAAAGATCCGTCCCGGCGAACCGGCCGTTCTCGAGAACGCCAAAAATCTGCTTCATCAGATGTTCTTCGATCCCCGTCGCTATGACCTCGGTCAGGTCGGTCGCTACAAACTGAACAAGAAACTTGGTACAAACGTCCCTGTCGACAGCTCCCACACCGTCATAAACCGGGAAGACGTCGTCGGTGTCATCAAATACATCATCGGCCTCCAAAACGGCAACGGCCGCACCGATGACATTGATCATCTCGCAAACCGCCGCGTCCGTCGTGTTGGTGAACTCGTTTGCCAGACCGCCTTCAGAAACGGTTTGATCCGTCTCGAGCGGTCCATTAAAGAGAAAATGAGTTTGGCCAAAGCTGACGAGCTTCACGCCCCGTCCACCTTTGTGAACGCCCGCCCCATCATCGCCTCCATCTCCGAATTTTTCCGCAGGAACCGTCTAAGTTCCATTCTCGATCAAATCAATCCTCTCTCCGAAGTCGACAATCTTCGCCGTCTCTCCGTTATGGGTACCGGCGGTATCACCCGCGAAAGAGCCAGTTTCTCTATGCGTGACATCAACGCCAGTCAGTACTCTCGTATGTGTCCGGTCCGTTCTCCGGAAGGCCAAAACATCGGTCTGGTTACCTACCTCGCTCTCTTTGCTCGTGTGAACGAGTACGGTTTCCTCGAAGCTCCCTACTTCAAAGTCGAAAACGGTAAAGTCAGCGACGAGCTCGTCTATCTCACCGCCGACGACGAATCCGAATACTACATCACTCACGCCGAGGTAAACCGCAAAGACGGTAAAATCACCGACAAATGGGTCGCTGCCCGTTTCCGTGGCCAATTTATCGAAGTCGATGTCAATAAAATTCAGCTCATCGATGCCACCCCCCAACAGGTCGTCGGTGTCTCCGCCGCCCTCATTCCTTTCATCCAGCACGATGACGGTACCCGTGCTCTTATGGGTACGAACATGCAGTGCCAAGCCATCCCTCTGGTCCGTCCGGAAGCTCCGGTCATCGGTACCGGTATGGAAGAGATCATCGCCGGTTCCATGAACTGGATCACACGCGCCGCCTATCCGGGTGTCGTCGACTCTGTCGATGCTACTCACGTCAGTGTCAAACTTTCCGACAAAGATGCCGACCGGGCAAAAGAACTCCTCAAAGGCAATCAAGATGGCTTTACCTCCTTCAAAGACAGCATTCTTACCTATCAAGTCCGCAAATTCCACCGCACTGCTCAAAGTACCGCCTACAACCAACACCCTGCGGTCAAAGTCGGTGACAAAGTTGCCGTCGGCGATCTGCTCATTGACGGTCCTTCCTCGGACAATGGCGAGTTGGCCATTGGTCAAAACCTTACCATCGCTTACGGTTCTTTTGAAGGCTTGGGCTACGAAGACGCCATCGTTATCTCGGGACGGTTATTGAAGAAAGACATTTTAAGCTCTGTTCACGTCGATGAACACATCTGTGAACTTATGGAGACAAAACTTGGACCGGAAGAGCTTACAAACGACATACCAAACGTGGCCGAAGATCAGCTGAAAAACCTCGACAAAGACGGCATTGTTGTCATAGGGTCCCAAGTCCACCCGAACGACATTCTTGTGGGTAAAATCGCCCCTCGTGGCGAAACCGAGTTGACCGCCGAAGAAAGACTTCTGCGCGCCATCTTTGGTGAAAAAGCCCGCGAAGTCCGCGATACCTCCCTCCGTATGCCTCATGGCGAGCAAGGCACGGTCATCGACGTTCAGATTCTGGAAAGAAGTCAAGGAGACGAAGTTGACAGTGGTGTCATCAAAGTCATCAAAGTAAAAGTCGCCGAACTTCGCAAAATCACAGCCGGAGACAAGATTGCCGGCCGTCATGGTAACAAAGGTGTCATCAGTAAAGTCATCCCCGAATCTGATATGCCCTATCTTCCCGACGGCACCCCCATTGATATTCTGATCTCTCCACTTGGTGTTCTCTCCCGTATGAACCTCGGCCAACTCCTCGAAGCGCAACTTGGTTGGGCCGCCAGCACGTTGGGAATGACCATTGGCGTTCCCGTCTTCGAAAAGATTCACGAAAAAGACATGGAGGATCTGCTCAAAAAAGCCGGTCTACCCGTATCCGGTAAAATCCAGCTTTATGATGGCCGCACCGGCGAACCATTCTTCGAAAAGACTGCCGTCGGTACCAGTTACATTCTGAAATTGAACCACATGGTCGAAGATAAAGCCCATGCCCGTTCTACCGGACCGTACTCCATCGTTACCCAACAACCTCTCGGTGGCAAGGCCCAAATGGGTGGCCAGCGTCTCGGAGAAATGGAAGTTTGGGCGCTGGAGGGTCATAAGGCCGCACATGTTCTTCAAGAAATGCTCACCATCAAGAGTGACGACGTCGTCGGCCGCTCAAAGGCTTTTGAATCGATTGTCAAAGGCGAACCGATTCCCGAATCTACCATTCCCGAATCCTTCAAAGTTCTCGTCAAAGAACTAAACTCCCTCTGTCTTTCGATCACCCCGACCGGTGAAGTCAGCACCGTTCCGGGCGCTGTTGCCCCCATTGTTCCCGCCGCCCCCCCAGACGACGACGATGAAGACGATGCTGATGAAAAATCAA
>JBBTUM010000032.1:0-3117 GCA_038063795.1 Patescibacteria group bacterium
TAAGGCCTTTCAGAACCTCACGTTTCGACTTGCTGCTGTGACGACAGGCATCGCAGAGCTTCCTGACGAGTCGCTGCGCGATGATGAGCTCAAGCGTCGAAGCGAGTAAAAAAGGCTCGACATCCATTTCCAGCAGTCGCGGGATAGCGGTCGCCGCGTCATTCGCGTGAAAAGTAGAGAGGAGCAGATGGCCGGTCAGTGCGGCATTAACCGATATTTCTGCCGTCTCCTGGTCGCGGATCTCGCCGACCAGGATGATATCGGGATCCTGTCTCGCGATCGCCCTCAGTCCCCGGGCGAAGGTGATATCAGCTTGGCTATTGACCTGGATGTGATTGACGCCCGGTATCTTGTACTCTACCGGATCCTCGATCGTCGCGACATTGACCTCGGGTCTATTGAGGAGCTTCAAGATGCTGTACATCGTGGTGGTCTTGCCGGAACCCGTCGGTCCGGTCGCAAGCATCATGCCGAACGGTTTCTTCGATGCCTCGTTCACGAAGACAAGGTCATGCTCAGAAAGACCCAGGTCGGTGAGAGTGAAGTTGCGGACATACTCCGAGAGGACACGGATCACGATCTTCTCTCCATCCAGTGTCGGTGCGACGGAGACGCGGAGGTCGACAGTATGAACGTCGTGTTTATGTCTGATGGCACCGTCCTGCGCCCGCATATGTTCATCCGTTCTCAAGTGTGCGAGCACTTTGATGCGATTCAAAATGTTCTCATAGTACTGCTTGTCGATCCTTCCCGCCTCCTGAAGGACTCCATCGATACGGAAACGGATAATCAGCTCGCCCTCCTGCGGCTCGAAGTGGATATCAGATGCCCGGTAGAGCAAGGCGTCTGCGAGGATCTCGTCGACGATCTCAGGCGCAACGCGCCCCTTCGCCTCGATGATCTTCACGAATCGCGTCGCAAGAGTTCTCCGGTAATAATTCAAAATCGTATCGATATCCTCGGAAAGCGAGTAGGCGAAGGTTACGCCCTGGACGCCGAGAAGTTCCCCGAACTCTGGACCGCGGCCCCTGATCTCATCCGGCGTGTCGGTCGCAATGACCGCTCCTTCCTTCTCATATTGAAAAAGGACGACGCGGTACGCGCGCGCGACGTCTTCAGGGATCTTCAGCACCTGCTCTTTCGCTGGGATCTTCGTGTTCAGATCCGCGTACGGAACGCCGAAATGTTCGGCAATGGCCTGGCCGAGAAGGTCCTTCGTGATAAGTCCGCTCGACACGAGCTCTTCCGTAAGCGACGTGTGTCTTGCGTCAGATCGCTGGATCGCTTCACGGATATCGGTATCACGGACATAATCCTCCTGCAGAAGGATCTCCGCAAGCTGATCATTTGAGAGTTTCATGGTCCTCCAAAAAATTTTGTATTTCTTTTTGAATGGCGGGGAAGCACGAGGATGCGGTGAACGTTATATGATGAGAAGGAAGCGCACATTTGCATTCTCAAACGCCATTATTATACCAGGTTGTATGCGATTACACCAACTAAACACGTCCGATGGAAAAATACGTAAAACCGTGCTCGCGAACCTCCTGTGGACGCCATATGTTCCGTCCGTCGCCGATGATATTCCCCTTCATCACTTTTTTCAGCGCCGCAAGATCTATGCCCCGAAACTCATCCCAATCGGTGAGTATCAGAAGCGCATCGGCTCCTGTGGCGGCTTCGATCGCCGTACGGGCGTATGAGATCTTCGGAAGCACTGCTCTCGCATTTGTCATGGCCGCAGGATCGTAGGCGCGAACGCGTGCACCGCGGTCGACCAGGTCTCTGATGACGACACGTGACGGTGCATCGCGCATGTCGTCGGTCTTCGGCTTGAAGGCAAGACCCCATACCGCGAGCGTAAGGCCTCGAAGTTCAGGGAGGTGCTTCAAAAGTTTCTCAACGAGCACACCCTTTTGCCGCTCGTTCACCTTCTTCACCGCTGCGAGTATCTCGAACTCATATCCGTTGTCGCGACCGATCGCCTGAAGCGCGTCAATATCTTTCGGAAAACAGCTGCCGCCATAGCCGATGCCGGCATGCAGGAATCGCTTGCCGATCCGCTGATCCAAACCGACGCCCTGTGCAACCTCGGTCACGTCGGCGCCGACCTGCTCGCACAGGCGGGCGATCTCATTCATGAAGGTTATCTTTGTCGCGAGAAACGTGTTCGAAGCATACTTGATGATCTCAGCGCTCTCGACGCTCGTCGAGAAAAAAATGGCCCCCTTATCGATGATGGGCTGATTAACCTCCCGCATGATCTGGACCGCCTTCTCTGTCATGGCACCGACGACAATGCGGTCCGGTTTCAGGCAGTCCGTGACCGCCACGCCTTCGCGCAGGAATTCAGGGTTGGAAACCTGATCGTATGAGAAGGTAACGCCACGCTGTGCGAATTCGGCATCAATGATCTCTCGGCAGGCCTTTCCGGTGCCCACCGGCACCGTCGATTTGTTGACGAATACTTTGTAACCGTTCGCATAGCGCCCGAAACCTCGTGCAACGTCATGAACGGCGGTGAGGTCGGCCCGATAGTCCTTGTCCGGCGGCGTACCGACGGCTGAAAAGACGACCTCGGCCTGTTCGATGGCAGATCGCACATCGGTCGTGAAGTGAAGTCGGTTCGCGGCAGCATTCGCTACGACCAGCTCCTCGAGACCCGGCTCGTAAATGGGCAGGATGCCCTTTTTCAGGTTCCGGATCTTTCGTGCATCGACATCGACGCAGTACACCCCGTGGCCGATCTCAGCGAGGCAGGCGCCCTGCGTAAGACCGACATACCCTGTACCGATGACCGCGAGTTTCATTTGTCAAATCGTTAAGATAAAAAAAATTGATGCGGGGAGCCTTTGCGCCGGCCGGCATCAATTCTATTGAACCGGTACGAACGCACCGACCGCTATCCTGCGCAAATCTGTGTTCGTGATGCCAAGACTCAGGAACCGCATGATCTGGTAGGCGGCATCACCGTCCTTCATGTAGTACCGCTTGCCGTCAGCGGGGTGAATATACCACGCCTCACCTCTCGATTGCACCTGGAGCAAGATCGTGCCTTTGAGTCGATTCACCAGGGCGCTGTCGGTGGATAGTTTCCCTGCGCCATTCGGATTCGTC
>JBBTUM010000033.1:0-2730 GCA_038063795.1 Patescibacteria group bacterium
ACAGTCCCAGGAGATGCTCACGATTTGAGAAAAGCGCACACGCACGCTGGCCGAGGGCGACCTCAGCTGCACCAGTGAGGGTTGCGACATCGATGATCAGCTTCGGTTTAAATTTTTGCGCGTAGGTGAGCGCATCCGCCATGATGACCCTGCCCTCCGCATCAGTGTTCCCGATCTCAATCGTTCTCCCTGACATGCTTTTCAGGATATCACCCGGCCGGTAGCTCGCACCCGACGGCATATTCTCGACCGCGGGAATGAGCGCAACAATATTCTTTTTCAACTTCAGCTTCGCTGCAGCGATAATCGCGTGCATCACGACCGCGGCTCCTGACATATCAAGGTGCATATCGTCCAGACCTGCCGTCGGCTTGATATTGATCCCACCACTGTCAAACGTGACTCCCTTGCCCACGAGGACAACCGGTGCTTTTTTTGCAGCGCCTCGATACTCCATGATGATAAACCGCGGCGGATTGTCCGATCCCTGGCCGACGCCGAGAATAGCTCCCATCTTGAGCGAACGCATCTCTCGCGGCCCAAGCACCGTGACCTTGACCCTCGACTCTCTGCCAGCGGCCACTGCAGCTTCCGCAAGTAGCACGGGGGTCATCTCGCCGCCGGGCGTGTTTGAAAGAATACGCGCCTGATTCACTTCCTGTGCAATGAGCTGCCCGCGTTCAAGTGCGGACTGCAGGGTCTTTGTCGCATTCCCGATCAAAAAAACCGTTTGAATTTTTTTTGTCTCCCCTCTGTTCTCGGTGCGATACCTATCGAATTCAAACTGCGCGATCTCGAAATGATACCCCACAAGCTCCATCAGCTCTTTCGGCGATATTCGGAGCTTTGGAAAAGTAAGCGACTTAAGCTCGACGCGTATCCGCTCGAGGTTGCGGCTCTGAGCCTCACGAACGATGCGCCGTAAAAAGCGAAAATATCCGCGACGCGTCATCTCGCTACGTTTCCCGATCCCGATACAGAGTACCGCGCCCTTTCCGCTATCGCGATACAGCTCGGTTGTTTTTTCTTCGGTCATTTGGATGACCACGGCATCTGATCCGGCTTCCTTCCTTTGAAATACGAATTGCATACACGTCCTTCGTTACTAATGAATAAGCCCACACTAACATTTTTGTATTCTCGAAGCAAGACAGTAGAGGAACGCTTGACAATGCGGCCCTGTCAGGATATGGTCGACGGTCAAACGTGTTCATCAATAACTGAATACAGCCCCCGTCATGGGAAAGGAGAGATAGATGCATATCAAGTTTTGGGGAGTTCGGGGCAGCGTTGCAACGCCCCTGACGTCGGACGACGTGGAGCGGAAAGTCTTTCAAGCACTGGAGGCCTACAAAGCAACCGGCCTCACTCAGAGCCTTGATCCGCTCGAATGGCTCGAACGCGAGAAATCTGCGATGCGAAATGCCCTGCTTCCCTTCACCTACGGCGGCAACACGGCATGCGTTGAGGTGAAGCTCGGCGGAAAGCGGATCGTTCTGGACATGGGCACGGGTCTTCGCCCGCTCGGCAATTCGCTCTTCAAGGAGATGTTCAGCAATGGCGGGCTGGACATCACCTTCCTGCTCTCGCACGTCCACTGGGACCACATCCAGGGTCTACCCTTCTTCGGCCCGCTCTACATCAACAAGGAGCGGGGCATCAGGAACGCCTGGATGTTCTACGGCGGCACGAACTGGCTGAAGACCGCCGAGGTCTGTCTGCAGGGGCAGATGGATCCGCCGACCTTCCCGGTCTCGTGGAAGGAGATCGAACAGATCACCTACCAGATGAATGCCGAGAGCATCTATGACCTCCGGCATTTCCAAATCGGCACCGTCGACGTCGTCGCCGGCAAGCTGAACCACCCACAGGAAACGTACGGGTACAGGATCACCGACGTGGACGAGGGCGGTAAGACCACGATCATCGCCTACACCACGGACAATGAGCCCTACGATCCTGAGGATCCGGACCCGCGTCTCGTGGAGCTCGCCGAAAACGCGGATGTCTGGATCACAGACTGTCAGTACTCCGAGCACACCTACTCCGGCAAGAACGGCGGGCTCTCACGCCGCGGCTGGGGTCACTCCTATCCTCGTGCGATCGCGCACGCGGCGATCAAAGCGAAAGTCAAGACGGTAGTGCTGTTCCACCATGATCCAGGCTCCTCTGATGCGCACATCGAGACGATCTGGATCGAAACCCAGGACCTCATCAAGAGGCTCGGTGGCACTTCTCGTGTGATCGCTGCCTGGGAAGGGCTTGAGCTCTAGACGGACAAGGGACCAGAATTCAGACACCCCGGTCACGCTGCGCGTGCCCGGGGTGTTTTCTTTTTTTATTCTCACTACAGGCTTCGAACTCGATTCAGTGCTCCCGATGAAGATTGATGGAGATACGAGAGCAAGGGAAGCTCGGACTTGATATAAAACAATATCGCGAAATAGACAACGAGCGCGATAATGAGTGAAGTAAAAAATATCGGCAGAATCTTGCGGTAATTCAGTTCGTATCCCCAGGCAACATCATGTCGATACAGAAGCCATGCAGCGACGCTGCTGCCCTTGAAAAAGACGAATCCTGCGAAGAAGAAAAGTATATAGATGTTCAAGATGAGGTCCGCAAGTGTCTGGAACCGCAGAACGGTAATCGCCATCGTCCGCACCAAAAGCACTGCAAGTGCGGTTAAAAAGGACGAAAAAAGCGCGACTACGAACGACGCCATGAGCG
>JBBTUM010000034.1:0-3349 GCA_038063795.1 Patescibacteria group bacterium
TTTTCTCATATTATTTATCCGGTCAAATGGCCAACTCGTTTCCGACCGGGTCGGCGAAATGGAAGCACCGACCTCCGGAGGACGATAGCCCTTAGACTAAAGGAGTTCGGCTAGGTCTGTCCAATTACGAACGCTTCTTTTTTCGCTTTGCTCCAAGTTTTGATTTCCGCTTCGCGCTTTCTTGCCGCCGACTCCGTTTTGCACGCCTTGAACCAAACCAACGCGACGGGTTTTCGACTTCGCGTATATGACGCTCCGTTTCCAGCGTTGTGCTTCAAGAGACGCGCCTCCACGTCGGTAGAAATGCCGGTGTACAGACTTTTGTCCCGACAACGCAGGATATAGACGTGCCAGCGGGGCATATTGAATCAGATTAACATAAACAGACCAATCCGGTCTGTTTATCATGGCGAGCCAGTGGAGTTAGGTGCCCGGAAACGGTCGTGTGTTGAGGGCTGTTTCGAAGGTCGCGGGTCGGACGGATTTGAGCTATGTGAGTCGTGGTCAGATTTCAATTTTGGAGCAAGCTCTCCGCATTCTTATGCGCATACTTCTCCTGCACGGCCGGATCCAGCCGTCCGATAAACGCCCGCGAATATTCTTCCAGCAATGATCCGACCTCCGGATCATAATTCCAGGCAGCCGTGCCTCGGTCCGTTCCCCAGAGGAATTGGTTCGGATGTCTTTCGATCCTTGTTTTCCAGGTGGCCACCTCGAGGTTCAGGGTGTCCTGCCATCGCTGTTTAAATCGCGTTATGAAGTCCTGTTTATCGAGAGCGGACTCCATGAAGGGTTTCCCTGTGGCGTCTTGCCCGAACAAGTCGATGTCTACGCTGTAGTATGCGTTCGGGTATTTGTCCAAATCCGTGTCGAAAAAGGTGTTCGCCCACGACATCCGTTCCATCGCATGAAACAAAAACTTCACATTCGGGAAATCGCGCAAGACCTGTTCCACCGCCAGCTGTTGCTCCTGGAGCGGATGCATCATCACGACAAGATTGTGCTTTTCCGCGATTGTGTAGAACTCGCGCATGGCCGGATCATTGGGACTGACCGCGCTATAGTGGGGTAGGTACAACGAGAACTCGCCATATCCCTTGAAGAGTCCGGTATCCGCATTGAGAACCGCATCGATTTGCGACGGCACGACCGGATACCCGGGGAATGACACAAGCTCGAGAAAGTGTTTAATCGTTCCCGGATATTTTTGTTCGATGTCACGCGCGGCATTCACGCCCATATCCTTCAAATCCGATGGGATACCGTAAAAGGCAAATGCCCCCGTGACACGATCGCTGTGGAACAAACAGGCAACGTCGCGCTTCGACACGTCCACGTCAAGTACGGGTGCGCTCGCATGTTCACCCGTGAGCACCCGAAGTTGCGGCATATGGAAGTGCCCGTCGAGCATTAACCCGGCGTAGTAAGGGGTATCGTTGAAAACTCTCTGTAGGGGTGCCGGATCGCATGGATACGATGTTCCTAGCGGAGTCGGGGTGATCGGGTCGGTGCCGGCCACCGTCCCGCCATCCTCGATTTTTTCGATGTCGCGGTTCAGGATGCCAAGACCTAAGAATCTCATGGCTTCGTAGGCCACGGCTCCGTCCTTCATGTAGATCGCGCGACACTTTACCGGATCCACGTACCAAGCTTCTCCGTGTTGCTGCGTTTGAAGAAGAATCTCGCCGCCGTAGTCGATTCGACAACGCATTGCTCGCACAGGCGGACGTGGACGCCTTCATGCCCGTGGTATCCGCGACCTGTGGAATCTTCGCAAGGTCGGCGTCAGTGATTCCGAGACTGAAAAAGCGCATGATGGCATACGCCGCCGCGCCATCTTTCATGTAATACCGCTTAGAGTCCTTGGAAGGACATACCAGGCCTCGCCATGTTCTTCGACCTGAAGGAGGATGCGGCCGTGCATGCGCGTCGCGAGCACGGGGTCATAGGTGACCGCGCTTGAAACGATTGGGAACAAGCTGATTGCTAGAGCGGCGACGAGGGTATAGAGGAGGCGATTTTTCATATTAAGGCGTTCCCGTCGCGCGAAGCGTGATGGTCCGGATGCCGCCCGCAAAGTCCAGGCTCACGATGTTGCTGGTGGAGTTCGAGGTCGTTTGGGATGTCGAGCTCTGACCGTCTACCGAAACTTCAGAGATTCCGCTCATGATCATTTTTGGGACGGTGATCACGACGTGGCCCGTTGTTCCGGTGGATTCCGCGACCGTGAACGTGATCACGTGCGTCGTTTGATCGTACGTCAGTGCCGAAACGGATGAATCGGATTGCACGGAAACGGATTGACACGCGCCATTTGATGCGACCGAATAGCCATACGCGGGACGTTTTTCCTTCAAGAAGAGTTCTCTGGAATTGCCGTTTAGAATGTTGCGCGCCACGTTGGAGTCTACGGTGGAAAGGAGAGATCTCCAGTGTCCGACGGCGTCAGCCGGGGCACGATCGCTTGTGTTGTCCGAATAGTTAAGCCATCTCTCCAGACCATTTGAACCCCCTCCGGCATCCGAACCGAATAGGATGCGGGAGTTCCATGTTTCAAAGAATTGTTTCCACTCCTCTTTCAATCGTCCGTTATCAGATTGGTCCGCGAGCCTCGCCCAATTGGAGTTTGGTAACGGCAGAGGGTTTTGCATATTTTGTATCCCGGCCGTGTCCAAATACAGATGGGGATATCGCAAGAGATAGTCGCTCAGCGTGGCGCTATTGAGCGGCATGTTGTTGAATCCGAGATGTGCCCAGATCAACGTCGCGTCTTTGTTGTGACTCAACATTTTTTCGAAGGCGGCATTCGCAACGGCGTCGTCCGGCACGAAGTGAAACGAGATCGGGACGCTATATTGAGCGGACATGTCCACCAGCTGAAGCCAGAGCGGAGTATCCGCCGCGACATAAGCGGTCGGGGGCGGAATGATGTCGCCGCTGTAGTATCTCAAGTTCGTTTCGCCGATGCCGTAATATTTTCCCGTCTTCAACTGCGTCTCGGCGGATGTGACGAATGTCTGGCCTTGCTTTAACCAGGCAGACATTTGCGGCGAGTCGGGCGTGTCTACGAATGTGATAAATCTACCGGGGTATTGAGATGCGGTAGCGAGCGTGCCTGAATACAGGTTCGTCACGCTCACGCCCGCTGTATTCATCTCTGAAATGATCTGAGATGCGCTGATGGTGGGCGGTATGTGGGCATGGGAATCAAAAATATCCATCTGCCTCGTGTCAGCAGGGCTAGCGCATGAAATGTTTGACGTAGATGGGGCGGGGGGCTGCTGCGTTATCGGAGGGCTCGTCGCGCTTCCGCCGCTCCCGACCACGGTTCCTCCATCCTCGATCTTGA
>JBBTUM010000035.1:0-6404 GCA_038063795.1 Patescibacteria group bacterium
CCAGAACAGGGACAACATGCAGGAGCTCTCCAGCATTCTCCGAACGCAATTCGGCGAGGATGTCCTCGCGAAGACCATCATGCAGGATGCTCTGAAGTTTGGCGCCGGATTGGTCGTGGTGGACGGAGCGCGCAGACTTGCGGATATTTCATCCTTGAGGGCACTCCCGAATTTTTATCTCGTCGCGATGGCAGCGCCCGCCAGAGTGCGTTACGAACGCATGACGAGGCGACGCGAAAATCCAGATGACCGCACAAAGACGTGGGAACAGTTTCAGGCAGAGGAGCGCGCCGAAGCGGAGTCTTTGATCGATCAGTTGGCGGCCGAGGCGAACTTCACCATTGACAATGACTGCAGTATCCCGGAGATGAACGAGCGGCTTGAAGCGATGTATCAGAAGATCCAACATGCAGGTTAAGATCAAGAAATTACATGCGGACGCGGTCCTGCCCTACTATGACCATCCTGGCGATGCAGGGCTTGCTTTGTATACGATAGAAAGCAAAGTTCTCGCGCCAGGTGAGCGGTATAGTTTTGATATTGGCATAGCTCTCGAATTCCCGGCTGACCACGTCGCGCTCATCATGGATAGGAGCGGCCTCGCGCACAAGCGGGGCATCACCACGCTCGCCGGTGTCGGGGACTCCGGGTATCGGGGCAGTTACCATGTTGTACTGATAAACCTCTCGGACGAACCGTATGCTGTGAACAAGGGAGATAAGATCGCTCAGCTCCTTATCACGCCTGTCGAGCATGCGAACATCGAGGAGGTTGCTGAATTAACCGATTCGAGCCGCGGTACCGGCGGTTTCGGGTCCACAGGACGATAACATGTCAGAATTTTCCCCTGAAGAAAAACGACAACTTGAACCATTCGTTACATCGGTCACTGATGATATTTTTTGTGTCAAGGATATGCACGGCATGGTCGGTGCCGCGTACGCGAGATACAGTCGGGCCAAGGGCGGTTTCCGGGAGGTGCTTTTGAAGGAATTCATCAAGGAAGGTGTCATTGATCCGGTGCACGCAGCAGAGCTCATTGAGCGCATTCTCATCGCCTATGGCGATGATTCTGTCGGGGAGCTTGAGGGCGGCCACGTATCATTCGAGAACATATCCATTCTCGCGACCAAGGAAATTGAAGAGCGGCGCATCGGCGGCTCACCTATCGAGCAGTCGACCCGCTACGTTTTTTACGATCAGAAGATCAATGGTAAGTACCGGTATTATCGTGAGCCGAAGATCATGGCATCTTCGTTTGCTGCAGAATACGAAGCGACCATGGATTTCGCGTTCGACACGTATTGCTCTCTCATCGAACCGATGAAGGAATACTACGGAAAACTGAAATCACTTGAAGACGCGGAATACGATATCAATGGCGATGGAGTGAAAGAGCACTATGCAGATTTGAAAACGAGCGACGACCAGAAAGCGTTCCGGGTGACCTATAATGCGGATCTGCGGACCAAGGCCTGCGATACGCTTCGGACCTTACTCCCTATCGCAACGCAGACCAATGTCGGCATCTTCGGTAATGGCAGATTTTTCCAGAACGTCCTGACCGCGCTCTATACCAGTCCGTTCGCCGAGGCCAACGATATTGCCGTACAGGCTCATGCGGAATTAAATAAGACAATGCCGGCGTATGTGAAGCGAGCAAAGCTGAACGAGTATCTTGCCTCGAATCATGCAGCCATGCAGCAGCTTGCTGATACGTTGTTCGCAGGCGTCGAACCGCAGATCGCAAGCCAGGCGATAGACTTGCTTGATTACGGCGATGATGCACTGGCAGATCAATTACATGCTGAGAAGAATTTTTCCGCAAGCACTATCAAGCACTTTCGACAGCAGGAATTCGATATATTTACGATCTCCTGCATGCTCTACCCGTATGTGCATCATCCATTCAGGCAGATCAGGAATATCGTCAGGAAATTATCGGATGAGCACCGCATGCGTATCGCAGCAGCGTACGTCGGAAATCGGATAACGCGGCGCGATCGTCCATATCGAGCGTTCGAGAGCGGGTATCCCTATACGTTCGACCTCCTCACGGATTTCGGTACGTACAAAGACCTGATGCGACACAGGATGAATACGCAGCTCCGGCAGCGATTCTCACCGCTCCTTGGTTTTGCGATGCCGGAAGACCTTGAGACCGCGGGTTTCGCAGGCAAGGCAGAGGAGTGCCAGCACCGCGTTTCGGAGCTCTATCAAAAGCTCTATCCGACATTCAGGAACGAGGCATCGTATGTCACGCTTCATGGCAATAGGATACGATGGATGCTCGGCATGAATGACCGGGAGGCGTTTCATCTTTTGGAGCTTCGGACCGTGCCGCAGGGACACCCATCCTATCGAAAGGTTTCGCAGCACATGCACAGCGTCATCAAGAAGCAGTCGCCCTGGCGGGCGGACGCCATGAAGTTCGTCGACTACAATGATTATTTCTGGACACGGGGCGATTCTGAGGCCCGTCAGCGCGTGAAGGAGCGCGAGCTCGAGGAGCGCTTGAAGAAAGAGAAAGGAGAGGCATGAAGGTCGCTTTGATCATGACGACCACCGTTGATGGGTTCACGACCCGTAGCGCGACGGAAGATGCCGGCTGGGTGTCGGAATACGACAAACTTTTTTTTGACCAGAAGACGCGAGCTATTGGCACGGTCATCATGGGGGCAAATACGTATCGCGTGCTTCCCGAACCGTTCGAAGCACGACTGAATATCGTCATGATGTCGACGCCGGATGAGACAAAGAATATTCCGAACGTGCTCGAGTTCCATGGCGAAGAACCGCGGAGACTCCTTCAGATACTCGAAGCGCGAGGTATCGATGAGGTCGCGATCATCGGAGGTTCACAGATCAACGCGAGCTTTCTGGAGGAGAACCTTGTTGATGAACTCTATATTACGATTGCTACAATGGTGTTCGGCCAGGGCGTATCACTTTCGAGCGGGTATGACCTCGATCTGCAACTGAGGTTGCTTGAGATCGAACAGATCGGTTCCGATGTGGCCCTGCTCCACTACGAGGTGGTGAAATAATATGTTACGCGGCAGATTCATAGTCATTGACGGTACCGACGGGTCGGGGAAGAAGACGCAAGTAGACCTTTTGGCGGCGCGTGTACGTGAGGAAGGACGCACGGTGCATGTGGCTGACTTCCCGCAATACGGCAAACCATCGGCATATTTCGTGGAGCGGTATCTCAATGGTGCATACGGGACGCTCGATACTATCGACGGATATCGTGGTTCGCTTTTCTTTGCGATGGATCGGTACGATGCAAGCTTTGAGCTGCGTAAGATGATGGATACAGGCGCCATCATCGTTTCCAACAGGTATGTGTCGGCAAACATGGGACATCAGGGAGCTATGATCGCAGATACGGCAGAGCGAAAAAAATATCTTGACTGGTTGTATCACCTCGAGTTTGAAATATTGGGCATACCGAAACCTGACCTGACCATAATTTTGCATGTGTCGGCATTGGTCGGCCAGGAGCTGGTGGATCACAAAGGTCATCGCGAGTATGTGGGCGGGCGTAAACGCGATCTTCTTGAAAGCGACCTGGATCACCTGAAAGCAGCTGAGCAGACCTATCTTGAGATAGCTCGATTCCCGAAGTTCAAGCTCATCGAATGCATGAAAAGCGGAAGCATCATGACTCGCGAGGATATTCACGAGCTGATTTGGCGTGAAGTCGTGGCTGTGCTTTAATAACGGTATGACTTACGAACCGGTCATCGGACTCGAAATCCATCTCCAGCTGAAGACGAGATCGAAGATGTTCTGCGACAGCCCGAATGTCCTGGGCGAGGCTGATCCGAATACGGCAGTCTGCCCGGTCTGCATGGGGCATCCGGGAACGTTGCCTGTTCTGAATCGTGAAGCCGTCCGGCAGGGCATGCGTCTCGCACTGGCACTGCATGCGACCGTCGCGCACGAAACGCGTTTTGATCGCAAGAATTATTTCTACCCCGATCTCCCGAAAGGTTATCAGATATCACAGTTCGATCGGCCGCTCGCGACCGGCGGGCATGTAGCGATCGATGTCGGAGGCGAGATGCGGTCGATGCATCTTGAACGCCTGCATCTTGAGGAGGACGCGGCAAAGAATTTTCACCGTGGAGACGCATCCTTAATCGATTTCAACCGCGCTGGTGCGCCGCTCGCTGAGATCGTAACCAAGCCGGAGTTCAGAAGCCCCGAGGAAGCGAAGCTTTTTTTGCAGGAGCTGCGGCTGATCGCCCGTTATCTCGATGTCAGCGATGCAGACATGGAGAAGGGACATCTGCGCTGCGACGCGAACATCTCGCTGCGTCCGAAGGGCGAACAGAAGCTCTATCCAAAGATCGAGGTAAAGAATTTGAATTCGTTCAAGGCGGTCGAGAAGGCGCTCGCCCATGAGATCGAGCGCCAGCGGGCGATGTGGGAGCGCGGAGAGCGTCCGCAGCATCAGGAAACCCGCGGTTGGGACGAACGTAAACTTGAGACCGTTCATCAGCGGACAAAGGAAGGAATGGATGATTATCGGTATTTTCCCGAGCCTGACCTGCCGCCACTCGTCATTACGGACCATGATATCGATGGGGCGCGGGTAACGATACCTGAGCTACCCGCAGAGAAGCGATCTCGCCTCGTGAAGGAATATGCTATGGACCCGAAGGACGCAGCGTTGATCGTCTCAGTCAAGGCGAACGCTGAATTTTTTGAGCAGGTCATCGAGGAGCTAAAAAATTGGATATTCGACGTCGATGCGAAAGGCGCTGGGTCAAAGGACGCCCTATGGGACAAGCTCAAGGCTCGGCTCGTGAAGCTTGCGTATTCATGGATAACGAGCGAGCTGTTCAAGCATCTGAACGCTGACGGGAAGGAAGCGTCGGACATGCAGCTGACGCCGGAAAATATGGCAGAGCTGGTCGCACTTGTCTATGAAGGCAAGTTGAGCAGCTCGGCTGCCCAGACCATCCTGGATATCATGTATCATGAGGGTGGCGAGCCGAGCGATATCGCGAACGACCGGAATCTTTTCCAGGTCAATGACGAGAGCGATATCCGTGATCTCGTGAAAGAGGTGCTCGCGCAGCAGCAGGAGCAGGTCCAGGAGTATCTTACCGGCAAGCACGCAGTGCTGCAATTCCTCGTCGGGAAAGTGATGCGGCTCTCCAAAGGCAGCGCGAACCCCGAAGTCGTCACTCGAATTCTGACGGAGGAGTTGGAAAAGATGCGATAAGGCGTTGCAGCGTGAAGATGCCGGCCCCGCATTTGCGGGGCCGGTCTGTATTGACCTCATGGATACAATCAGGTTTAATGCTGATGTACTGGGGGGTTCGTTTTTTTAAAACGTCCGTTTGTGTAACTTGTTCATAGGAGGAAGGACATTGGACAAGCCGCTGAAGAGTCACTGAGCAAGATGATCTTGAAAAGGTAGAGGGGGCCTTCCTCATCAGCTGTTTGTACAACCGTTTGTGGAGGATTCGCGATGGATCAGGAGCTGGAACGAGCAGCATCATTGTTTGATTTCGACTCGGTCGCAAGACTACTTCAGGCAAGGGTTTCGGTAGGTGGGTTCACTTCGCTCGTCGACATGCTTCAGGTGTTTCCTGAGCTTCGTGATCGACTCTCGCATGGCTACGACGGCCGGGGCAGCATGGCGTTCAAGATGTTGGCAAAAGACCGGGAGAGTGGGAGAGTCATCGTGCTCGCCGCCATGGAGAACTGTGCTGCGCCGCCGCATTTGCACCGCGGGGGCGAGTTCACGGTTGACTTCTCGGGTGGGCTTCGCGAGCACCAGTGGACAGCCGGGAGCTACACCTCTGGCAAGCCCGGCGAGCGTCGCTCGGTGAAGAACTGGGGCGTCAACACCTTTCACCAGCCATTCACCCTGGATGGCAAGAGCTGGCTCGGCATCTACGATCAGCCAGCAGGACTCGTCGCGTTCGACAAGATGAATCGTGCAGAGCTCAAGAGGGTATTCGAAATGTCACTCAGCATACAGCCAGCCCCAGGGTCGCTGCCTCTTTTCTACGAACTTTCCGATGAGGAATATCGGGCCCAAGTAGCAAAGGAGCTGAGGCTCATGATGCCTCCGCCAGCCGTGGCAGCAGGATAGGGTAAAGTTCTTTGGGTTCATGAGGAGAGCATGGGCCGGTCACGTCGCATACGACGTGACTGGCCTTTCATTTTATGTGAGAAAGTCTTTGATAATTCTTTCAGCCGTGGAGGGCGTTGTCACCCAGTGGATCGGGTGTCTTCGTTCCATTCCCCGGAACCACGTCATCTGCCGCTTTGCGAAATTTCGCGTCGCCTGCTGGATCGCGGCGACTGTTTCTTTTTTTGATCGCTCGCCATTCATATACTGCCGCCATTCGCGGTACCCGATGCCGTGCATGCTGGGT
>JBBTUM010000036.1:0-15235 GCA_038063795.1 Patescibacteria group bacterium
TTTCCCGAACTGGTATTCAGGAGTCGCAGGTCATTTTTTTTATGCTCCTCTCGGCGTATTTGTTCCTGAAGGCGCAAGACAGGCCGTGGTGGTATCTCGGTTTCGGTGCGGCCCTCGGATTGGCGCTTCTCACGAAGTATACAGCGGCGTTCCTCATCGTCCCGCTCGTTTTCTGGCTCATCATCTTCGATCGGGAGGCTTTCCGGAAGAAAGAACTCTATCTCGGAGCGCTTCTTGCAGCCGTCATCGTAAGCCCCGTCATCATCTACAACATCATGCTGTTCAAAACACTTGGCCATTTTGATTTCCAGCTCTCGTATATGTTCGGCCAGCATGTCTCATACTGGCAGGCGACGCCCGGCAAGGAGATCGGAAGCATCGTTGATCGGTTCGTCGGTATTTTTCAGAACATGTGGTTCTTTGCCTCACCAGTGAGCACGCTCATTTTTACCGGAGCGCTCATTCTTGCGCTCTTTCGTTTTCGTAGCTATGACCACGAAGCTCGAAAGGTTTTGGTTTTTCTGTCCCTTCTTATCGGATTCAATCTGTTGCTGTTCCTCGCGATCAGTCCTTCGCCGCGTTTTCTCAGCATGCTCATTCCGTGGCTTGCGATACTCGCCGGCAGCATGCTCGCGAGCATCCGCACTATGAAATTTCGTTCTCTAGCGATTTTTCTTCTGGCCCTAGTGATCATATGGGAAGGTTTCTTTTCGGTGAACTCGTATATCCTGTCGCGTCCTCTCGGCCGTGAGGTCGCTCATTATTCCCGCATACACTGGGACATGCATCCCTGGGGATTCAATGCGCTCGATCGCTATCTCGGCGCGTTGTTCCGCGGCAGGTATCCTGAGTACACGATCGGATACAGCCTCCCATGGCTCAATGAGATAAAGCACCAGGCGCTCGTTCGAGGACGCGAGCGCGGGGGCGAGCCTCTAAATGCGCTCTTCGTCTACAATGACAATATGTCGAATCTTGCGTCCCTCTGGGCACTTTCTCGGCATGCCCTGTATGACGGGTGGCCGTTCCTGACGCTTCAAAATTATACCGAGACGCTCGCGTCCAAGGGAGAGGATTTTTACCAGACGCAGGGATTCACCGAGACGTATTTCATCCAGAACACGGAATCTATCTTGTTGAATACACCTGAGCGTATCACGGACCTCGGTGCGACATTCGAAGCTTCCCTCCGCGAGCGCTCGGCGACGTTCGATACCGTGTATGCCGAAGATGGTACGGCCGCCTTCAGGGTATACCGCTTGTAGCGACTTTCTAGAAAAAAGACCGCGAGTGATGTATACTAGTCTATATGGCAACACGGAGTGTCTCAGGAGGAAACGCTTTGCTTGATCCACGCGCGATGCTGAAGGAGCATCTTCGTATCGAGCCCGGCCAGATCGTTGCCGATCTCGGATGCGGTGGGGCTGGTTTTTTTACACTTGAGGCGGCTCGTCTGGTCGGTGACCACGGACAGGTGTACGCAGTCGATATTCAGAAGACGGTGCTCTCGAGCGTTGACGGTAAAGCGCGGTTACAAGGTCTGTACAACGTCAAGACGGTCTGGACCGATCTTGAGATCTACGGGGCAGCGCCGATCCCGAACGCCAGTCTTGACCATGCGCTTGTCGTCAATATCTTGTTTCAATCAAAAAAGAAGGACGCGATACTGCGAGAGGGGACTCGCCTCGTAAAACCAGGCGGCAAGATGCTCATCATTGACTGGAATCGCGTCCGGGTGCCATTTGGCCCGGCTGCGGCAGTCCGCGTCGATGTCGATGCGCTCCGCGCGTCGTTACCGCAGCTCGGCTATCAGGAAGAAAAATACTTTGAGGCAGGCCAGTACCACTTCGGGCTGATATTTATAAAGCTCTGACGATATCGGTAGAACGCTTCTCGGATCAGGTCAACGGCAGATTCGTTGACTTTTACGGCGCGCTGAGCTTAAATGGTCATGTTTATGGAAAAATATCTTGCCTTCTCCTATTGGTTCGCCCCGCTGCCCGGCAGCGTGAATTTGCCGTTCTGGCGGATCATATTCGCGCTCGCGGGCGCATGCGTCGTTTTCGGGGTCGTTTCTCTCTTCATGGCACGGCGCTTCAGAAGTGATGGCGTGCGCAGGAGACCCTGGCGTAAGTTTACGGGCTGGGGATTGACGACGGGGATCGTGACGTTCATCATCGGTTTTTTCAGATTTCAAAATGCGTACCTCCTCAGCATGCGTTTCTTTATTATCGCGTGGGGCGTGTGCATGCTCATATGGCTGGCGCTTATCGTGCGATTTCGATTTGTCCGCACGCCGCGGCGTCTCGCAGAGCGTGATGCTCAGGCAGCTTTTGCAAAATACCTCCCTCATAAAAGTAAGTAAGCATAGGTTATCCAAACAGGGCATGTTCAGACGTGCTCTGCTATGGGATACATCCGTCATCACATCGGTAAAGTAGGCGAGGCTCTTGCCCGACAGTACTATGAACGCGCAGGCTATCGCGTTTTGGCGCGCAACTGGCGCTGTCAGTTCGGCGAGCTCGACCTTGTCTGTTCCAAGGGGTCTACGCTCACCATCGTAGAGGTAAAGACACGCCGGTCAGACCACTTCGGGCCTCCGGAGGAGGCTGTCGACAGAGCCAAGATAGAGCGCATGAAGGCATGCTGCCGATCGTTCATGGAAACGTATCCGATCGGGTCGCCTGTGGATGCATTTGAGCTTCAGGTGTGCGCTGTCATGATGCATGCTAGCGGCGCTGACATACAGTTGTTCACTATTGATGCATAGTGACCCCACAGGTTGTGCACGTATCCTGCACATCTTGTTACTTGCCGGAGTGCGTGAGTTGGCATAGGATACACGCATAACATATGGCTCGTAAGACAGGCCGCATCGCCATGATCGCAGGAGGGCTCGCGCTCTCTTTTTGTTTTGTGTCGAGGAGCCAGGCTGCCACAGCGAGCTCCACGGAACCCTGCCCGGAGCCAAGCGATTGTTTGGTACCTGCGCCTACCGTCATGATGCCGATACCTGGGCATCACTATACTGATGAGGTCGTTATCACCGGCCTGAGCTGGAATGAAACGCATGTTGATGTGTATATTGACGGTGTTCTTCATGGGCGCGCTGAGCTTCGGCAGGACCCGAGCGAGGTCGGAAATTTTGTCTACCGACCGCTTCCGAGACTGAGCCCTGGGGCGCACACGCTCTACACCGTTGCCTGGAACTTGAGCGACAAGGAGAGGAGCTTTGACTCGCTTCTCGCTCCTTTTACAGTCCAGCCCCTTGTCATAACACCACCGCGGGAGCGATCCACCACATCGACAGGCGGAGCAGTGCCTGGTGTCGATGAGGAAGCAGGACCTGGAGCGAGCGCGAACGAGATAATCGATGAATTCTTTAAGGATACAGTCCTCTCTACCTCGACAGCGACAGAGACGAATGGGATGTGGACTTTAGTGGGGGGACTGAAAGTCGGTAGCATCATCATTGCGGTGATCGCTGCGGTCATGATCTACCGTTTTCGTACGCGTCGCGCACCTGCGAAGTCGAGCCCTGAGCCTGATGGACCACCTGAAGATCTGGCGCCACCGGGAGATTTCAAGCCTCCGTCTGGTTGACGAACGAGCGGCGTTCTGCTATGCTCTTGTATGAAAGTTAGTTTATTTTAAACTAACTCTTTTTTATTGATAAAAATGTATGAAGGACACGTCAGAACTCATCAGTGCGATACGGGAGGTGTGCGACGAGAAGAACATTTCGATTGATTCCGTCATCACCACTATCGAGGCTGCGCTCGCGGCAGCATACCGTAAGGATTTCGGCGACAAGATGCAGAACATCATTGTCGCATTTGACGTTGAAACGGGCGAGTCGAAGGTGTACGACGTGAAAACGGTCGTGCCTGACGTTGACCTCGAGGAGCTTGAAAAAAAGCTCGAGGATCAGAAAGCACGCCGTGAAGCCGGCGAGGAGATAGCCGAAGAGGACGAGATCAAACGTTTCAATGCGAAGGCAGAGATCATGCTCTCGGAAGCGAAGAAGATAAAGAAGACCGTCGAGCTCGGAGATGAGATCCGTACGAGACTGACGGTCCCCGCTGATTACGGACGCATGGCCGCGCAAACAGCGAAGCAGGTGATCATCCAACGGTTGCGTGAAGCGGAGCGCGAGAACATCTTCAATGAATACAAAGGACGTGAGGGCGAGATCATCAATGCGACCGTGCAGCGTTTTGAAGGCCATACGGTCCTCTTTGATATCGGACAGACGACGGCGGTCATGCCTCCCGAGCAGCAGATTCGCCGTGAGCGGTATGAGTCCGGCCGGCGTTTCAAGGTAGTGCTGCTGTCGGTCGAGATGTCGTCCCGTGGCCCGCAGATCATCGTGTCACGCTCGTCAGAAAAATTGGTTTCCAAGCTCTTCGCGCATGAAGTGCCTGAGATCGCCTCGGGCCTCGTCGTGATCAAGGTGATCGCCCGTGAAGCGGGGGAGCGGTCCAAAGTGGCGGTCGCGAGCAACGAAGAGAATATCGATCCGGTCGGTTCGTGCGTTGGTCAGCGAGGGACACGCGTCCAGACCATCATTCAGGAGCTCAGCGGCGAGAAGATCGACATCGTCGAGTGGAGCGATTCACTGGAGACGCTGATCGAGAACGCGATCGCACCCGCGAAAGTAATGAACATTACGCTGAACCAGGAGCGGAGAGAGGCGGTCATCAGGGTGAAAGAAGATCAGCTCTCGCTCGCGATCGGCAAAGGCGGCCAGAATGTCCGTCTCGCATCGAAACTGGTCGGCTACCGCATCGACATCGCGAAGGAAGATGGTTCCATCCAGGAGGCCGAAGCGGCAACCGCTGCGGCGCAGGCCGCAGCATCCGATACCGACCAACCGAGCGCAGAGGTAGCGGAAGCTGGCGTAGTTCCTGCGAGCGACCCCGACGTCACCCCACAAGAGCCAACGACATAATTTTTCTAAGTAGTAACCTCGATAACGCATGACCGTTATTCTTCTCACCACGCTCGGCGCAGCTGCGATCGCCATCATGTATGGCCTGTTTCTCGCTCAGTTGATCATGAAGAAACCGGCGGGTAACGAGCGTATGCGCGAGATCGCACGCGCGATCCAGGACGGCGCGAAAGCCTACCTCCTCCGGCAGTATAAAACGATCGGATATATCGCGGTCCCCCTCGTGCTTATTCTGGGATTCGCCATAGACTGGCCCACAGCGATCAGCTTTGTCGTTGGCGCCGTCTTGTCAGCCACGGCTGGTATTATCGGTATGAATATATCCGTTCGCGCAAATGTGCGGACTGCCGAAGCAGCGAGACAGGGGCTTTCAGCGGCGTTCCAGATGGCGGTCAGGGGCGGGACGGTAACTGGTATGCTCGTCGTCGGCCTTGCGCTCCTCGGCGTGGCCGGTCTTTATTTCATCAGTCCTGAATTTTTTTCTCCGAAGGCGCTCATCGGCCTCTCGTTCGGCGGAAGCCTGATCTCGGTCTTTGCGCGGCTCGGCGGAGGAATTTTTACGAAAGCAGCTGACGTCGGCGCAGATCTGGTCGGCAAGGTAGAATCGAACATTCCTGAAGATGACCCACGGAACCCCGCTGTTATCGCGGACAATGTGGGCGATAATGTGGGAGATTGCGCCGGTATGGCCGCCGATATTTTCGAAACGTACGCAGTGACGACAGTCGCTGCGATGCTCCTCGCTTTCCTGACGTTCCGGGACAATACGAACGCGATCCTGTATCCCCTCGTCGTTGGCGCAGTCGGCATCGTGGCGTCGATCATCGGGTCGTTCTTCGTCCGTCTCGGGAAACAGCGGAAGATCATGGGCGCTTTGTATAAGGGTCTGATCGCGACCGGTGTGGTCTCGGCGGCGCTTTTGTATCCGGTCACGCAGTATCTCATGAGCGATCTCAAAGTGACGAAGGCTGACGATATTTACTATGCGGCCCTCGTTGGTCTCGTGGTGACTGCGCTCATGATGTTGATCACCGAATATTATACTTCGACAAAGTTCAATCCTGTCAAAAAGATCGCGAAGGCATCGACGACCGGTCATGCAACGAACGTAATCGCTGGTCTCGCGGTGGGCATGCGGGCGACCTTCTGGCCCGCGATCGTCATCGCTGCCGGTATTTTCATGAGCTACCATTTCGCAGGCGTCTACGGTGTCGCTATCGCGGTCATGAGCATGTTGTCGCTCGCCGGCATGATCGTGACGATCGATGCCTATGGTCCGATCACCGATAATGCGGGCGGCATCGCCGAGATGAGCGCGATGGAGCAGGAGATCCGCGACGAAGTGACCGATCCGCTCGACGCGGTCGGCAATACGACGAAAGCGGTCACGAAAGGGTATGCGATAGCATCGGCGGCTCTTGCTGCGCTCGTGCTTTTCAACGCCTTCGTGAACGAGCTTTCCGATCGGGGGATCGCGGTCAATTTTTTGCTCGACAATCATCTCGTGCTCATCGGTCTTTTCATCGGAGGACTCCTTCCGTTCACGTTCAGCGCCTTCTCGATGGAGGCTGTCGGTAAAGTGGCTGGCTTGGTCGTTGAGAACGTGCGCCGCCAGTTCCGTGAAAGACCGGGCATCATGGAAGGGACCGAGAAACCGAACTATTCCGAGACGGTGGATATCGTGACCAAAGGCGCTATCCAGCAGATGATCATACCGGCGTTGCTGCCGGTTCTGGTCCCCATCATTATCGTGTTGCTTTTCATCTTCTTCAAGAATGGACAGACGAACGCTGCGCTCGTGCTCGGCGGGACGCTCATCGGGAGCATCGTGACCGGCCTCTTCATGGCGATCGCCATGACGTCTGGCGGCGGCGCATGGGATAACGCGAAAAAATACATCGAACAGGGCAATTACGGTGGCAAAGGAAGTGATGCGCACAAGGCGGCTGTGACCGGAGATACGATCGGCGATCCGTATAAGGATACTGCCGGGCCGGCGATCAATCCCATGATCAAAGTGCTGAACATCGTCGCGTTGCTTCTCATTTACCTTTTGTTCTGATGCAGGTCGAACAGAGCGAACGCGTGCGCGGTCAGTTGGTATTGACGATAACGGTATCTGTCGCAGAGACGGAGCCGTATCTCGATCGTGCATCGCGGGCTCTCTCCCAGAGATCGTCGGTAGCGGGTTTCCGTCCGGGCAAGGCGCCGCGGAACGTGGTCGCCAAGCACTTCGGTGAGATGGCACTGTACGAAGCAGCACTTCAGGATATCTTTCGGCAGACATTCTGGCAGGCGCTCAAGGAAAAGAATATCGAGTCGGTCGGCAGCCCGGACATCGCTGTCGAGAAGATAGCGCCGGGGAATCCGGTCGTGTATCGGGCTACGGTCAGTGTGATGCCCGTCGTGCAGCTCGGAGCGTGGAAAGACATACGGATCAGCCGCCAGACGAAGGAGGTGTCGCAGTTGGCGGTGGACAAGGTGGTTGACGATCTGCTGAACATGCAGGCATCGGAAGCGCTTGTCGACCGCGCAGCGCGGGCCGGGGACAAGGTGGAAGTTGATTTTGAAGTACGTCGAGAGGGGGCTGTCATCGAAGGGGGCAGCGGGAAAAAGTTCCCGCTCATCCTCGGCGGTAGTACTATGATACCCGGATTCGAGGAACAGATCACCGGCATGAAGGCCGGGGAGAAGAAAGATTTTCGACTGACGTTCCCGAAGCCATATTTCCAGGAAAAGCTTGCCGGCGCTGAGTGCGATTTTTCGGTGAGTGTGATCGCGCTCTATGAGCGCATACTGCCGGAGAAGAATGACGAATGGGCGCAGAAGGTCATCGGTAAAGCCTATACTGAGCTTCTTTCCATGGTCCGCGGGAATCTGCAGCAGGAACAGGATGACACGGAACGGCGGCGTCTCGAGCAGGAGCTTGTTCAGAAGATCATCGAGCGATCGACCTTTGAGGATATTCCCGAGAAATTGCTTACCGCAGAGGTCGAAAGCATGCTTCACGAACTCCGCGACGATATTCGCGGGCGCGGTATGGAGTGGGACAAGTATCTGCAGAACATCAAAAAGAACGAAGACGATCTAAAGAAAGATTTCGGACCGCGCGCCGATACGCGGGTCAAAGGAGCGCTCGTGATGCGAACGCTCGCGCGCGATCTCGCGGTCTCTGTCGGAGATGCTGATCTTGATGAAGAGCTGGAGCGCCAACGCGAGCAATATGGCAAGGATAACGAAGCCCTCTCGCGCATCAACTCGAAGGAGTATCGTCATTATCTGGGGATCATGCTGGCGAACCGAAAAGTCATGGGTGCGCTGGTCTCAGCGTGCGTCTCGTAGTATCCTGAAGGCATGAGTATCTATGCGAGCACTGCGAAGGCGGCTGCCAGAATGGCGGGTGATTTTTTAGCAGCAAAACATTCGTCGTTCCGCCGGGGGCAGGTTCGATTCAAAAAAAATAATGAGCTGGTGACTTCGTTGGATGCGGCGTCTGAACGGATGATACTTCGCGCCTTGAAGCGACGCTTCCCGACACACTCGTTCGTCGCTGAGGAAAGCGGCAAGCGTCAGATGGGGAGCGATATGGTCTGGCATATCGACCCGCTTGACGGGACCAGTAACTACGTCATGGGTAATCCGCTGTATGGCGTATCGATAGCGCTTGCGGTGCGGGAGGAGGTTGTGCTTGGCGTATTATATTTTCCGGAGTTATCGCGACGCATGCTGTGGGCCGAGAAAGGCAGTGGCGCATGCTGTGATGGAAAACGGATCCGCGTCAGCACCGTTGCGGACTTTCAGCGGGCGACACACACCTTTTGCCATGGCAAGCGACCGAATGATTTAAAAAAAACCTTTGCACTCTATCACGCTTTTTTACCGAGGCACATCAGATTGCGTCACTTCGGCAGTGCGGCGTTTGAACTGTCGCAGGTAGCGCTCGGCAGTACCGACTCGTATCTCTCGATCGGTAACAGTCCGTGGGATATCGCCGCAGGTGTGTGTATCGTTCGTGAGGCAGGAGGCACAGTGACTGACGGAAAGGGCGGAGGATGGCATCTGGGTATACCGACAATGGTCGCGTCGAACGGGAAGGTGCATGCAGCGCTCGTCCACAGCTTAAAAAACGTTGTCTGACTTGCTAAATTCGATAGCTTTCGGTAGTATGGGAACGATATTTACTGTTTGTATGTTATGAGCCGGCGAGAGTTAGAGAAAAATGATGCGGGAGTAGTACAGTGGTAGTACGCTTCCTTGCCAAGGAAGAGGTCGCGGGTTCGAACCCCGTCTCCCGCTCCAAATTTTCAGCCCGAGTCATATGCATTACGTGTATATCCTGAGGAGCAGAATGGACGGACATTTATACTATGGATATACGAATGATCTGAAGCGCCGTCTTCAGAAGCATCTTGATGGCAAGGTATTTGCGACGAAATCTCGTCGTCCTCTCGCCCTCATATACTATGAGGCTTTTTTAAATGAAACAGATGCAAGAGAGCGTGAAAAGTATTTTAAAACCGGCTGGGGCAGAAATTATGTAAAAAAGCACCTTTCACAAACGCTGCGAGAAGCAGGCTGAAAATTTGGACGGGTCTCCCGCTCCACCGAGCTTAGCTCGGTAAACTGAGATATGCGAGGTGAGCCCAGCTCAGCTGGGCCGTTAGAATCGTTACTCTCGCTCAGCGCGGCCAAGGGATCATAAAGAAGGAAAAGCGATTATGTACTTTGTATATATCCTATTTAGTTTGAAGGACAGGCGGTTATATATCGGTTTTACAAGTAATCTTAAGAAGCGTCTACTTGAGCATACGCAAGGAGAGGTGCGGTCGACGCAAAACCGAAGACCTTTGAAGCTCGTATACTATGAGGCGTACCATGACAGAGTAGACGCACAGAGACGCGAAAAATATTTAAAAGGTGGAAATGGAAGGGCGAGCTTAAAAATACAATTACAGACATGCTTCTCAACATTGGGCTATAGGTATATTAAATAGTAGACCACGGTGGTGATATTTCCGCCAAATGTGTGTGCCTAGAACATATATAAGCTGATAATGGATATCAGCTCACGCTATGCTTTCAGGTTGTTGTCGTATACGAGTCATGTTAGAGTTTGAGAGTCCCCTGCCCGGGTGGTGGAATTGGTATACCTGCCCGCCAGGTGCCTGACGCCGGAGTGGTGAAACTGGTATACACGCAGGACTCCCGCCCGCCGTGCTTCGCCGGTGGAAAGGATGTTTACTTTAAGGTCGCGGTGGTGGAATTGGTATACACGCGGGACTTAAAATCCCGTGGCCGTAAGGCCTTGAGGGTTCGACTCCCTCCCGCGACACCAAGTTTAAAGAATTATCTTATTTTAAGTAACACGGCGACCCGCCCGCATTGACTTCGTCAAAAAAGCGAAGTCGGGCGGGAGCGGGCGCGGTAAAATCCTGTGCCGAAAGGCTTGAGGGTTCGACTCCCACCTCGGGCATCACAGATGGTACTAAAAGACGGGAAGGTACTTATAGGCAAAAGAAAAGGCTCGCGCGGCGAAGGAGAGTGGGCGTGGCCAGGTGGACATATGGAATATATGGAATCTTTTGAGGAGTGTGCAAAACGCGAAGTGAAAGAGGAGACAGGAATGGAAATAACAAATATTCGTTTTCTCCGATTGGCGAACTTAAAAAAGTATGCACCAAAACATTATGTTGATATTGGTTTGATTGCCGATTGGGAAAGCGGCGAACCAAAAATTATGGAGGCAGATAAAATTGAAGGTTGGGAATGGCGAGATATGGATAATCTACCAGAACCACTTTTTGCTACGCTACCAAGCTATTTTGAGGCGTATAAGACGGGACGTAATTTTTGGGACAAGTAAGCGTAATGGAAAAATTGCTCTATAAAATCAGTGCAGATATAATTTGGCTTCTGCATTTTGCCGCTGTATGTATTGCCCTCTTTGGTTGGCTCATACCCTCGCTATGGTTCGTTTATATCTCGGTGCTTATCGGGACTTTAATTTCAACACTCGCTCTTGGCTACTGTGTATTAAGTAAATGGGAGTTTGATTTGCGTAAGAAAATTGAGCCGACTTTAGCGTATGATTTTGTTTATTCCAGCTATTACACCTATCGCCTTACGCGGGGCTACCTTTCCAATTCATTTCTCGCTCGGGCAGGAGTAATTTTTTGTGCGGCGTCTTTAGCCATTAACTTTTATTTTAGATAATTGTATTCATAATATACTCTCTGGCTACTTTTACCAAAGAAAAGAACCCACCGGTGCCGTTGTGGCCATGCGGTGGGCTCTGTGTTTTTGCCTCCTTTTAGTGCGACGTGAGTCGCGTTATCCTCTGATGATGGTCTGGCTGCGCTTCGGGCCCACAGAACAGATCTGCGTATGGAAGTCTGCTTCGTTCTCGCAGAAGTCCAGGATCGTTCTGAATGCCGCGGGCATGTCACGCATGTCCGTGATGTCGCTTGTCTTGCTGCGCCATCCGGGGAACTCACGGTACTCCGGCTCGCAGTACTGTAGGACGAAGTCGTCCATGGGCGCGACGGTGAACTGCGTGCCCTTCGTGAGTAGCTGATCGCCGAGATGGTAGTTGGAGCCAGTGTAGCGGTAGGCGACGCAGATCTTGATCGTATCGCAGTCGTCCAGAACGTCGGACTTCGTTGTCACGACGTTCGGTGTATCGTTCACGAGGCGGGCGTATTTCGCCGCTGGGAGGTCGAACCACCCGGTGCGGCGTGAGCGCTTTGTAGTTGCGCCGTACTCATGGCCTGCCATTCTGATAGCGATGCCCTGCAAGAATGGATCAGGGTCGTTCACGGTGAGGTGTGCGTATTGACCCTCCTCAGCTTCTCGTTCCGCATGTCTGCACCACGCTTCGGAGAGTGCTCCGCCGAACTCCGTCGGGAATGGACCGTTTCCGACGCGGGTCATGTAGAAGGCCTTCATGATCATGAGGGAGAAGATGTCCTCTCGCTTGATCGGGAGACCGTGTGTCAGACCATGGAACGACGCGTCTGAGGACGTGACGTTCGGATACGTGCCGTAGTCGACGGAGAGCAGAGTTCCCTGCGCCCCCTCGAAGACGATATGTTTCATCTTGTTGATGAGGCGACGGATGAGTTCTCTCGTGTCTCTGATGAACTCGCGCAGCCGCTCACCGTACCTGAGATAGTGCTCGATGATCGCATCGGCATCGAACGGCCCTGTGCCGTCTGCCTGTCCGTGATAGCCATCCTTGAGGTAGATGCCGCTTCCGAGACGCGGATCCTGCATCGCCTTCTTCACGATCTCAGGGTCGGCGAACGAGAGCAGCCGTGCCTTGTCCTTGAGGTTCTGGCGAAGCTTCCTGACGAAGACATCGCGATTCAGGAGATCGTTCACGACAAGGCCAGTGCGCGCGTAGAAGTCCGTATAGCACGGGCCTACGCCGCGTCCGGTCGTCCCGACCTTGAACTCGCCGGGACTCGTCTCGCGAACCATGTCCATCACGATGTGCTGCGGAAGAAGCAGCTTCGCCATATGGGAGATGTGCAAGTTCGTGCACGCGATGCCGTCGGCCCGCAACGGGACGATCTCGCTGTCCCAGGCCTCTGCGGGATCGAAGGCAACGCCTTCATCGATGATGTTCTGTAAGCCTCTGGCATCATGGAGGATGCCTGAAGGGATGAGATGCAGTATCGTCTCTTTGTCTTTCGGGACGACGGTGTGCCCGGCGTTCGCGCTGCCGGTGCGGCGTATCACGGCGTCGGCCCAGACGTCTGCGAGCAGGTCGACGACCTTGCCTTTACCGGTGTCGCCCCATTGGCCGCAGACGACACTGACGTACCGGTATGGTTCGAGGAGTTGGAGGAGTGGGTCGGTAATGTGTTTCATGATTCACTCCTATGGTAGTTCGGCGCTTCCTCGGTGATGATCACGTCGTGCGGATGGGATTCGTCCAGGCCGCTCTTCGTGATACGGTAGAAGTCTGCTTTCTCGTGGAGCTCGGGGATGCTCGCAGCCCCGACATAGCCCATTCCGCGGCGTAGTCCGCCGAGGAATTGGTAGATGACCGATGCAACCTCGCCCGCGTAGGGTACCAGACCTTCGATGCCCTCTGCGATGAGCTCGGTCTTGCCAGAAGACACCTGCTTGTAGCGATCGCGAGCTTCTTTCCGTTCGAGCATGGCGCTCATGGAGCCCATTCCTCTGTAGTTTTTCCACTGACGATTCTTCCAGAGGATGATCGTTCCCGGGGACTCTTTCGTGCCGGCAAGCTTGCTTCCGATCATGACGGAGTGAGCGCCGGCCGCAATGGCCTTCGTCACGTCGCCAGAGTACTGAATGCCGCCGTCGGCGCAGGTTGGTATGCCACTTCCTTCTATCGCCTTCACGCAGTTGTACACTGCGGTCACTTGTGGGCAGCCGATGCCTGCGATGACGCGAGTCGTGCAGATAGATCCCGGACCCTGGCCGACCTTGATGCCGTCAGCTCCTGCGTCGGCGAGCCGCCGTGCAGAGGGTCCCTCTGAAATGTTTCCTGCGACCACGTCGATTGACGGGAATGTTGCCTTCAGTTCCTTGACCATGCGTACGAGCGTTTCGAAGACCGGCTTCGAGTCACCATGTGCCGTGTCGATCACGAGCACGTCCACGCCGTTCGCGGCGAGAAGCGAAGCTCGTTCGAGCGCTTCGTCACCGACACCTATGGCAGCTCCGACACGGAGCTGGCCTTTGGCGTCGACGTTGTTCATGCGTGAGCTTCCGGTCTTGATGCGCTGAACGTCGCTCCAGACGTACATTCCGGCTGATCGTCCGTCGCTATTGATGAGCGGCAGGATTTTCTTCTTGTGTCGGTGCATCATCTCGTAGGCCTCGTCCAACGTCGTTCCCGGGACTCCGGTGATGAGCTCGGTGGTCATCACCTCACGCGCGGTGAGTGTCATGTCCGAGCAGATCTCGAAGTCGTTCCGGGTGAGAAGTCCGACGAGCCTGTCATTGTCATCGAGGACCAGAAAGCTGTGGAAGGGATATGCTTTGTCCTCCCGCCGTTTCAGTATCTGCTCGATGACATCGTTCACGCGAACGGTGATCGGTTTTTCGATCTTGCCGTTCATGTAGAACTTCACCCGCGCCACATGCGAAGCTTGCTCCTTGGGGGCCAGCGCGCCGTGTATGATGCCGAGGCCACCGAGCTTTGCCATCTCGATCGCCATCGGGGCTTCGGTCACGCGGTCCATCGCCGCGCTGACCAAGGGGTTTTTCAGCGGTATGTTCCGGGAAAAGCGACTCTCGACCGAGATATCGTCCGGCATGACTTCTGCATAGCCGGTCTTCAGGATCACCTCGTCGAAGGTGAGCGCAAGTCCCAGCGCCTCCATCTTGGTGAAAAACACGTCCTTTTTTTCTCTCATGTCTCTTCTCCGCGGTACTTTCTTCCGTCTTTCGAAGTGCACGGTGTACCTCCTTTGTTTCGTGAGTGTGATGCTTTCTCGCGTTGTAAAAGAAAGACGCCTACGCCCGACATGCCCGACGAACAGTCGCGGCGGGCGGGCCTCCTTACGGCGTTACATGGGTAACTTAGTAGAAATCAAGGGATCGGGCAAGCTTTGAAAAAATGAAGAGGCGGGCCGCTGGTGCGGACCCGCCTGGGGAAACTGCGAGCATGGTAAGCTCGCGTTGTTGTTGAAAGGACTAGCTGCCGTCTGGGTCGAGGGGTTGTGGCTCCCAGATGATAATTCCATACTCCGGCTTATGATGCCGGCGCGGCTCGTTCGACGACAGACATTCTATATACTGCGGTCGGGAAAGACAGGTGCTGCCTCCGCCGCCGCCAGGGCTGCCACTGCCTCCGCCGCATCCGCAGCAGTCCGCTGTCTGAATGCAGTCAGCGCCCATGGGGATGCACGACCGTGATCCGGTCGGTCCTGTGACACACGTGGCTTTTCGCACGCCATCCTGCGTGTAGAAGGAACACATCGCGCAGGCGAAGACCTCCGGTGTCGCAAGCGCAAAGACGATCGCGCTGACGAAGAGAACAAGCAGGGCCTTCTTCATGGCGTCCTCCACACTTCAACGAGGCGCTCTGCGTTGAAGTGCCGCATGAATACGCCGTTGCCGATTCGCTTGGCGAGCGCGCGGGGATCGTTCGATCTGATCCCTTCCTCGACGAGCATACCGTCACGGGTGAAGACATCGGCGTACGTCTGGTTGTTCGCCGAGATGTACGAGTTGACGATAGTGTCGCCGATGACCGCTATCTTGAGAGCGGTATCGAAGTTCAGGTAGTGAAAACTCCTGTATCCG
>JBBTUM010000037.1:0-1654 GCA_038063795.1 Patescibacteria group bacterium
AACTATTTTTCGAATTCGCTCGATAAAATTCTCATCGGACGGCTGCTCAATAGTTCGGACCTTGGATTGTATGCTCGAGCAAAGGATATCCCCGCTATGGTCGTGACGCCAATTTCCGATATTTTCAAGAAAATCGGGTTTTCCGCGTTTGCGAAGGTACAGGGTGAATTCGACAAAGTTCGGCTCGGTTTCATGAAGAGTCTTGATATCGTGACCTTGGTTAGCGTTCCTATGAGCTTGCTTTTTGCTCTTGAAGGCGGCGCGCTGGTTGAGACCGTTCTTGGGGAGAAGTGGCTCTTGCTGGTGATCCCTCTGAAAATCATAGCCTTCGGATATATTTTTTGGAGCGTTACGAACCTTGTTAAACCGCTTTTCAATGCAATAGGAAAGCCGACGATCGTATTCAGGCTCAGCCTTCTACAGCTCATCATTACACCAGTTTTGGTGTATTATGGCGTGACCACGTTCGGCCTTAAAGGAGCCGCGGTTGCAGTCGTGGTCGTGTGGTTCATCATGTTTTTGTATTCAATGTTTGTCGCGAAGAGTAGCCTGCATATTTCATTCGCTCAGTTGATGCCAGCTGGTGTCACCATCGGAACGGCGAGCGCGGCCGTTGTTGTTGCTGATGTGCTGGCACGAAATTACGTGCATGCGCACTTTGGTGCTGTCTTGCAACTTTCATGGATCGCATGTCTTGCTCTGTTCTTCATGGTCATTCTTTGGGTCGTTAGCCGCGCGTATAGCACAGGACCCTGGTATACTCTTAAGTCCGTTTGCCAAGAGTTGGGTATTCGCATACCATTCTAGCTATCCATTTTCAATCATTAACTGCACCATATAATGATTCCATACGGGCGGCAAACAATATCGGCGCGTGATATCAAGGCCATGACTGATGTATTTAAGACCGGCTGGATCACCCAAGGACCGGCCATTTCGGTATTTGAGCAGAAGGTTGCTCGGCATGTCGGGGCACAGCATGCAGTAGTCGTTGCGAACGGTACTGCCGCTCTGCATATCGCGTATCTCGCCGCAGGCATCAAGAAAGGCGATGAGGTCATAACGACGCCCAATACCTTCGCCGCAACGACGAACATGCTTCTCGCCATCGGTGCGAAGCCGGTCTTTTGCGATATCAGATTGGACACATACAACATTGATGAAAAGCAGATCGAGAAATACGTGACAAAGAAGACCAAAGCGATCGTACCGGTCCATTTTTCAGGACATCCATGTGACATGAACGCGATCTGGCGCGTAGCGAGAAAGCATAGGCTGTTGGTGATCGAAGATGGCGCGCAGGCCCTCGGTGCAAAGTATCGCGGCAAATACGTTGGTAGCGGCGGGAGCGATATGGTGACCTATAGCTTCCATCCGGTGAAGGCGATCACGACTGGGGAAGGGGGGATGGTAGTCACGAATGACATAAAGCTCCATGAACGATTATTGTTGTTCAGAAACCATGGCATCACCAAGGATTCCAAGGGATTCAACGTTATGACACATCTCGGCTACAATTATCGCATGACCGATATGAGCGCCGCACTCGGCTGCACCCAACTGGCAAAGCTGGATATGCTCTCCCAAAAACGAGCGCGGATCGTGAAAAAATATATGAAAAAACTCAAGACCGTTTCCGGTATCATCTTGCCCC
>JBBTUM010000038.1:0-3462 GCA_038063795.1 Patescibacteria group bacterium
CCGCGCCATATTATCGAGTGGCATCGGCTTTCAGCCACGGGTGCTCATCAAAGATGAGACAGGAGCGACGCTGTCGGACTTTTTTGCCTATGGAAAGAATTTTCTCGGTGGCGTGACGGCCGTCATAGGAAATGTCGATGAGGATTCGTCCCTTGAAGTCGTCACCGCTCCGTTGTCATTGGGGGGCCCTCACATTCGCGTATTTCATGAGAACGGCGAACTGGAATCTCAGTTCATGGCCTACGACCCCAAGTATCGCGGAGGGTATAGCGTCGCGATCGGTGATATCACTGGGGATGGCGTAGGGGAGATCATTGTCGCGCCGCTCCGCGGCGGCGGTCCGCATGTGAAAGTATTTTAGAAAACCGGCTCACTTCTCGGTGAATTTTTAGCCTACTCTGAACAGTTTCGCGGTGGTGTTCGGGTAGCATCCGTTGACATAGACAACGATCGACTTGATGACATTGTAACGGCTCCGGCAACTGAAGGAGGCCCGCATGTCAGAATTTTCGATATTGGTGGCCATGTGAAGAGTCAGTTCATGGCTTTTGACGCCACCTTACGTGGAGGGCTTACGCTCACAGCTGGAGACGTGGACAGCGATGGGACTCCTGAGATCGCCGTCGCTCGACTCATACCGAGTGATATACAGGTGCGAATTTTTGAACCAAATGGGGTTGAAAAAAATCGTTTTCTGCTCTATGGGGGCCTGTCTGGTGATGAAGTGCCGAGTGAACTCGCGATGAGCGATGTGACCGGTGATGGCCAGCCTGAGATCATGAGTTACCCATTGACGCTCGGTGCGGTCGTCACTGCGTCTGATTTTTTTGGGCGCACCGTCAATGTCATCGATCTAGCAGGAGCGAACACGGCCGATCGAGCAGTGCGTTTCAGTTTTGACTTCAACAGATAGTAGTATGAAACAGCTCATCAATCATGGTCGCCAGTTCATGAGATTCGGGTTAGTCGGCGTCGCGAACTCGCTCCTTGATTTTACCGTTTTTTTTCTGCTTCACGAGGTGTTTAACTTCGGGTATGTATCCGCGAACGGCGGAGCATGGCTTCTTGCTGCATCGTTCAGTTTTTTTGGGAACAAGTATTGGACGTTCAGGGTGCATGACATCAAAGCCGCCACGCAGTACATGCGCTTCCTCATTGTGAGCTGTATCGGTCTGGGTATATCTACTGGATTGCTTTTTATGCTTATCGAGTTCGCTGGTATCGCTGCGATCTCTGCAAAAGTGATATGCATCGTCATCGTCGCATTCTGGAATTTCTACGCTAATAAACTCTGGACCTTCAGCGTTCGGGAGACTGTATGGAAATAAGCGTGGTGATACCTGCCTATAATGAAGCCTCGGTGATCCGGGGGACCATAGACGACGTACAGGCGTATATGAACAACTGGGGGGTAGCCTATGAGATCATCCTCGTCGATGATGGCTCGACGGACACTACTGCCGACGCTGTCCGTGCATTGCCAGCGGTGACGCTGATCACGAACGAGGTCAATCGGGGGAAAGGTTATTCGGTCAGGCGCGGCGTCCTTGCAGCGACGGGTGATCTCATACTTTTTATGGACGCCGATAATTCGACCAAGATCAGAGAGCTCGACCGGATGCGGAACGAGATCGCATCGAACGATATCGTCATCGGTTCGAGGGCTCTCGCGAGCTCCCGAATAACCGTTCGTCAAAACATTGCGAAGGTATCGTTAGGGCGCATGGGGAACACTTTGATCCGTTTTGTTCTCGGCTTGCCGTTCAAGGACACACAGTGCGGATTTAAGCTATTTCGCCGAAAGACACAGGATATTTTCAAGGTGATGACCCTGGACAGATGGGGCTTTGATTTTGAGTTGCTCTTCCTCGCGTCAAAGAGGCAGTATAGGATCCTTGAATCGCCTGTGGTGTGGGAGAACAATTTTGATTCCAAAGTTAGAGCGGCCTCTTATTTTTCTACGTTTTTTGATATGATAAGAGTGCGAATTCGCTATCTGATGGGTAACTATAAATATTAAACTGATTCTATGGCGGTCATTATCCCAAACCAGAAAAAGAATATCCTTGTGCTTGGCGGCGCCGGTTTCATCGGATCGCATCTGTGTGAGCATCTGCTGCACCGCGGTGACAATGTGGTGTGCCTCGACAACTTTGTGACATCGGACGTTGAAAATATAAAAATGATGCTTGAGTTCCCTAACTTTGAGTTCATACGACATGATATTACGGAGGATATCGATTTCGTGAAGGAACCTGGGCTTCGCAAATTCAAGGTGCACGTTAATGGCATTCAGGAGATCTATAATCTCGCGTGTCCGACCTCGGCGTCTAGTTTTACGAAACTTCCCGTTGAGACTGCCCTCGCGAATTCACTCGCTGTGCGCGTGTCCCTTGAAATGGCTCGAAAATACAAAGCACGGTACCTCTTTGCATCTTCGTCCGCGGTGTACGGGAAAGCGCCCGAAGAGACGAACATCATCGACGAAGGCTACCTCGGGACGGTTAACTTCATCGGTCCGCGCGCTTGTTACAATGAGGGCAAGAGATTCGCAGAGACGCTCATTACAACGTATCGAGACCACTATAAAGTCGAAGTTCGCATCGCAAGAATATTTACGACCTATGGCCCACGAATGCTCAAGGAGAGCGGTCGCTTCATTCCCGATATGATTTCCAATGCCCTGAGGAACGCTGATATGGTCATTCAGGGTGATGTGAGCACTGGGTCGTCCCTGTGCTATGTGAAGGATACTGTGGAAGGTATCGTCTCGCTCATGCAGTCGGAGCTGACAACGCCCGTGAACTTGGGTAACGATAATTTTATGACCTATAATGACATCGCTGAAAAGATTAGGACGATCACCGGTTCCATGTCATCAGTGACGTTTACTGACGCTCTGCCGTATACGCATCAGCAATCAGTTCCTGACATTACACTTGCGAAAGAAAAATTGAACTGGTTCCCGCTGGTGAATATCGATGATGGTTTGAAGCAGACCATAGTGTATACTCGGTCGAGTTATGTTGAAAGGCGAGATATTCGGTCATATACCCAGTAATTACTTCACATGAACATCGTTTTCGCGGCGAATATTTTCCCGCCAGAGATAGGAGGGCCTGCGACGTATGTCGAGGCTCTGGCACGGTACATGCATGAGATGCATCATACGGTGTCGCTCGTCTGTTTCAGCGCGTATTCGGGCATCGATCGTTCATACCCATTCCCCGTTCATCGTATCGGACTTAATCGGTCAAAAATTGCGGCTCATGTATCTTATTTTCTAAAACTCGCTTCACTTTCGAAGAAAGCGGACTTGATCTACGCGCAGGGGCCCGTTGCGGGTGGTGTCCAGGCGAGTCTGCTCGCACGCTTGAGGAAAGCGACCTACTTCATCAAGGTCACCGGTGATTATGCCTGGGAACAGGCCGCGAGTGATAGCGGGTTGCTCGCGTCCATAGA
>JBBTUM010000039.1:0-1017 GCA_038063795.1 Patescibacteria group bacterium
ATCCGGCACTCGGTATCCAGTGGCCGGAGATGCATGTGCCAATCGTGTCCGAAAAAGACAGTCAATTGCCGACTCTGGCAGAGTACGCCAAACATCCGAAATTCCAGTATGGAGCCTGCTGAGATTCGCCGCACTGTTTCTTTGCGGTATACTTGAGAAACGCGGTTTTTTGTTAAAGAAAAAATGTATGCAATTCTTAGTGACAGGCGGAGCCGGATTTATCGGCTCGAACTTCATTCATCATATCCTTTCGACCTATCCGGACTACCAGGTGATCAATCTGGATGCTTTGACCTATGCGGGGAATCTGGAGAATCTGAAAGCGTGGGAAGGGGACGCACGCTACCGTTTTGTCAAAGGCAGCATAACCGATGCGGTCATCGTGGACCCGCTCGTAGCGGCCGCTGATATCATCGTGCATTTTGCAGCTGAGTCGCATGTGGACCGTTCCATCTTAGACCCGGGGATTTTTATCGATACCAATATCAAGGGGACTCACGTGTTGCTCGAAGCAGCGCGTAAACATAACAAGCGTTTTCATCACGTATCTACTGATGAGGTATTCGGCGCGCTCAGCCCTAAGGACGCTCCATTCAATGAAGCGACGCCATATGATCCGCGCAGTCCCTACAGCGCTTCCAAGGCGAGTTCGGATCATCTCGTACGCGCGTACTTTCACACGTATGGTTTGCCGATCACTATTTCTAATTGCTCGAATAATTACGGACCGTACCATTTCCCGGAGAAACTCATTCCGCTCATCATCACCAATCTGCTCGAGGGAAAGAAGATTCCCGTCTATGGCGATGGTTTGCAGGTACGCGATTGGCTGTATGTCGAGGATCATTGCCAGGCGATCGATTTCATCATTCATCGTGGCAGAGTCGGCGAGACCTACTGCATCGGCGGCAATGCCGAACGGGAAAACATCTGGATCGTAAAGAAGCTGCTTGCTTTGCTGGGTAAGGACGAGAGCGCTATCGAGTATGTGCAAGATCGGGCTGGGCATGATCGACG
>JBBTUM010000040.1:0-3635 GCA_038063795.1 Patescibacteria group bacterium
GAGGAACTTCAGCAAGCGTTTCATCCCTACCTCCTTCTGCTGTGCGGAGAAAAAATATCCGCCGTTGTGGAAGCCCCGCTCCATTATGGAGTAGAGCCTATCTTCACCTTAGTACACCTGGCGCCCCTGTCAATATGAGGCATAACAAGCGCGTGCGGGATTTTTGATCCCGCGTGACACAGTAGGTCTGTGCTCCGGTCAGTTGCTGTGCGCGCTCGCTTCGCTCGAGAGTTGGCCGTTCGGGCGTGCGAGCTCTTCTCGTATGAGATCGAGAAGGTGATGCTGGACCTCCGGTTCGAGTTTATCGACAGCGAAGCCACCTGGTCCTGTGTGGGCGACAATGAGGTCCGAGTTGGTCTTGGATTCATCAGCGAACCGCTTCAGCGCGTTCAGAGCGGCGAACAGAAGTGTTCCGTTATCCTGTATTTCCGGAAACAGGCCGTTTCCAGAGGGGCAGAGGTCTACGGTAGTTCCTGTGCTTTTCGGAATCGCCTTGAGGAAGAGCGCTGCTTGCTCCCATGTCAGCTTTTCCGGAGGCGCGAGCGCTCTTTCAGAAATCGCTGGCGGTAGTCCAGCGAAGCGCAGCCGATCAGGATAGAGCCTGTCCACGAGCAGCAAGCCCCGCTGTGTCCAGATCGGATTTTCCGTAAGCGCGGTCGTTCCGATGACAAGTGCATCGTCGCAGGCAAGCTCCGCGGGGCCTGCGAAATTCGATCCTCGCGCTGGGATGTGTACGCGTGCGATATGGCACGAAGCGTGGAACTCAGCCAGATACTGGCTGAGCTGGACCAAAGGAAGCCCGTGAGCCGTGAGGATCTGGTTGAGGGACGACTCGACTTCAATGCTGATTGCCGCATTGTTGATCTTGGTGATGACGGTTGACCCATCTGCTCGGACGTCGGTGATCGCAAAGTCACCGATGACACCCGTGAGCTCAGCGTGGCCCAGCATTTTCCCTTGATCGTTCTCGACGACCAAGATGAAGGTTGGGGTGAACTCCGGCGTAACGGTGAGGTTCTTCTGAGAAGCGGCGCACGCGAGCGATGTGATTGTGAGCGACGCGAAAGCGACTGCTCGAGCGAACGAACGGATTGCCATGTCAAATACCTCCTCATGGAGTTGCGTTGAGATCGGTGAAGACGCGAATGCTCGGTTTTAAATGAACACGTTGTGCTTGATGGTCAAGCGTGCAAGCAATTTATAAAGTTTGAAGACCGTGTGTAAAAAACTGCTTTACAGAAGATTCTCAAAGAGGTCGACTGCACCCACGGAACTATATGGGGTTGTACCTCCCCCTACCATAGTGATTTTGATTTATGGTGTCAAATATCCTGCTATTGACAAAAAATGCTGGGAAAGGTATAATTATCTGTATTTCTTTGAAATTAAGCGTATTTTGTCAGTTCCGACTCAACCAAAGGTTCATTCGCCATGAGGCGAATAGGAGGCAGGGAAAATGAGGCGATTGTTCTCGCTCGTGGTCATCGCGGTCTTCGTCGCCGTCTCCGGCGCTTTTGCAGCCCCGGCCGGCTCGGGAAAGGCGAATCCGAAGGGATTCGACGCCAAGTACAAGGACTTCGGCCGTCCCATGACGGTCGAGGAGATTGCGGCAGCCGGGAACCTCCGTCCCATGACCTGGGCCGATTACAAGGTTGAATGCCCCATGGGCGAAGGGAACATGGCGATCCACAATCGCCACCGAAAGGCCGAGGCGTGGGTTCTCCAGAATCTCGCCGAGCAGATGTCCAACAAGGACATCGTTCTCGTCGAGAATGAGACCTGCACCATTCGGTACTTCCAGCGGTGCGGGAACCAGGTTGTGATGGAGAATCCTCCGTCGCTGCCAGCCCAGTCGGTTGCCATCTGCCTTATCGACGGCGTTGGCGAGGACAGGGGTCTGTATAAGCTCACGACTCAGGACGGCAAGAGCCGGGAGTACATCTTCCAGCTTTTGCTGGAGGTCAGGCCATGCAAGCCCGCTCCTCCTCCGGTGCCAGAGCCCCTGCCGTGTCCGCCGACAGACGACGGATGGCCGTGGTGGTGGTGGCTTCTGCCGCTTCTGGCCTTGCTTCTCGGACTTCTCATCGGAAGTCTTCTAAGGCGTAAGCCCACGAAGGATGAAGAGGAAAAGCTGAAGCCTCCCAAGCCAGCACCTGGTCCAGCTTCGATACCGATTCCCGTGCCGGTCGCTCCTGTGGTGCCGACGGTCATTCCGCCGACGCCCGCAACGACCGCGACGGTAACCCCGGCTCCTGTGCCGGTTCCTGTCGCGCTCCCAGCTTCATGGGGGCAACCCGGTCCGGGTGAGGTGAAGATCTCCTTCGGCTCTCAGGACTTCGAGAGGATTGAAGGCACCTGGGGAGGAGAGAACTTCATCCTCCTCCGACGGAAGAACTGACATGACCTGAGGGTCCGTCCCGCATCGAGCTCAGCTCGATCGTGGATGGGCCCTCTTTCTTTTTGTTAAAAGAATTTTTGGGGCTTGAAGTAATCTCTATGTGAAAGCCGCCCGTCGAGCTGAGCTCGATCGGGCGGCTTGGTTTTCCTAGAAGGGGTTTTCGATCAGTGGACGGTCTCGTCCTCCTCGCTGCTTCCGTCCAGATAGACGCCGAGCTCTCTCCGCTCGTCTTTTTCTGCCATCACCTCCTCGTGATGACGCTGCAGCTCATGGCTGACCGGGGTTTGCTGATGCAGCAGCTGGGCCTTGGTTCCTTTCGAGAACATAGGTGTCCGCCCCTCCACGTTTTTTGCAGGCATCAGGCCTGCATTCAAGAACAGCGCAATACTGTATAGTATATGAATTCTTTTTCGAATTGTCTAGACCCGAGCGTCGTTGCGTTTTTTTGATGGTAGGATAAGCTGCCGGTGTATTCATCGAAGGCGGGCCAGGGCGGCTCATCACTCGATACGATAACAGTTCTTACCACTGCAACATACAAGGAGGTTCCATGAACGTTTCCGAGCGTTTGGTCATCGATCCGGAGGAACTGGTCGTGGATTTGCCGAGAGCGGCAGCGTACCAGCGTATTCTGAAATTCGCTCACGGTATTCGGGAGCTTGGGCCATTTCCCATCAAGCTGGAGGCCATCCTGCGAGCCGCAGGGTATCAGCTCATCGAGGCGCTGCATGTGAATGGTATTCAGGTAATGGCTGACCTGAAACTGTCAGGAACGCCCATTGCCATGAGCCGCGACGGACAGTATCTTCGCGATGTGAAACCCGAGATCGTGACCGCGATGATCTCGCCGACCGGTGTCGAGGGTCTGAAGCGTCTTCGCGACGGCCTGCATCCTGACACTGAGCTTTTCGGCGTGACGGTGCTCACGACCACGAGCGAGACGGCATGGCACGAGACGTTTCCGGACATGACCATCCAGGAGGCCGTGCTCACGTTCGCCGAGCAGGCGCGTGTGGCAGGTCTCACCGGTCTGGTGCTTTCGGGTAGACAGCTCGCGTTCGTGCGTAAGACGATCGGCGACGGAGCGCTCCAGTATTTGGTGACCGGCGTGCGGTCGGCGTGGTCTGTGGTACCGGATGATGACCAGAAGCAAAGCGTCACGCCGACAGAAGCGTTCGCGGCCGGTGCCTCACGTATCGTAGTCGGCCGGCCTATTGCAGGAGTTCAGGATCCCCGG
>JBBTUM010000041.1:0-1663 GCA_038063795.1 Patescibacteria group bacterium
GAGGTGAAGGTCTGGGCCGTACCCTGCCAGCCGTCGAAAGCATCCGGATCGGAGTCATTCAGCCAGTCGGGATCGCTGAAATCGGTCGACGCATTCGCAGTGAAGAAATCGAAGTCGCCGTTCCTGACCAAGTTCACGCCCGGCGTCAGAAGCGAAATATACTCAGAGCAGCCGATCTGGTCCTCGCTGCACTCCTGCACTTGGTTATTGAAATAGATCCTGTCGGTCGGGTTCCACGCGTAGGACGGGCTTGCAAGCGTACCGATATTATCCTGACTCTTACTGTACCACTTGCATCCGTTCTGGGAGGAGTCGCAGGTATTGACCGTGTCCCCCAGATACGCGAACGTGGCCTGGTCAGAGCTTCTCGCGAAGACCTCACAACTCGCGAAATCGACAGGGCAGCGGTCGCCGAAGAAACGCCAAATGCTCTTTTCCTTCGTGCAGTATCCGAAACCGCCGACACAGTTACCGTTGTCGTCCTCGGCAAGACAGGAGATAGCGTCGGTGCAGTATTGCTGTCGCTCGTTGAGGTTCGCATCCAGAAGCTTCGCTCCATACGCGAAGGCGCGGCACTGAGCTTCTGGGGCCTTCAGTACCCAGTTCGGATCGATCAGGTGATAGTAAACGTTCGAGGCAGGATCGAGCTTGCACAGCCCCCCATTCTCGAAACAGTCAACCGCCTCCTGAAGGGTTATCGGGTCTTCGAGGGGACTCAAAGACGCCGCGATCTCCCATCCGACCGGGACGATGCGATACTTCCTCATGCGGACGATATTACTATGGCAATAACCGTTCCTGATGCAGAAAGGATCATCGTTCAGACTAGTGTTCAGATTTGTTATCAAAGGAAGGTCGCCCTTCAGGGTCCCCTCTTCCAGCGCTTCGGAAACGGATTGCTTGTCGCGGACAGCGCCTGCAAAATCGTCGTCGATCGTACAGTTATCGAGCTCGACCCGGTTCCGGTCGTTCGGACAGAGGGTAAGGTTCGTAAGATAGTCAAAATCGTTGATGATACTGAGCGTCGGTTTCTGCGTATCTGCAAGCTCCGAGCGTGCCTCGGAAAAACTGCCTGGCGTGATATTGCCGCCGCGCAAGCGTTGCACGACACTTTGCCTGGTCTTCGCGATCGTATCGCCCTTGTTCAGATCGGCGGCCGAGAAGGATCCGCCACTGATATATTTTTTCAAGAGGCTCGAGAGCAGCGTATTGCCAAAGATCTTTGCCACATTGAGCCAGAATGACTCTTGCCCCGCCGCAAAATAGCTTTGCGTGGTATCCTGAGCGGTTAGACCCTCCTTACCGGTCTGCTTCGTCAGCTGCTCTATCTCCCCGCATGTCTTTTTCACATAATCATTCTCAACTTTATTCGCCTGGTCGATGTAGCTACCGCATGCTGTAAGGTCATAGCTTTTGTACTTTTCCATCAGCTGCTGTCGCTGCACGAGCTGAGCCTCGGTCTGCGTCAGCTGTGAAAGGTCGCTCTGCTGCGGAGAAAAGATATCGGTCATTGTCTTCAGTTTCTCCGAGACACTTTGATTTTGCGTCAGGTTCAGCCAGGGGATGCCGCCCGACGGGTTGGCACCGACACACGCGCCAAGATCCGGCAAGCAGTCTGAATCCGCAAAACAGCTCTTCGGGATTCCTTGCTGGCATGTCGTTC
>JBBTUM010000042.1:0-6127 GCA_038063795.1 Patescibacteria group bacterium
GCGGCCTACCGAAGCAGATGGCGCTCGAGCTCTACCGACCATTTGTCATCTCAAAGCTCATTGCGCGTGAGCTGGTCCACAACGTACGCAGCGCAAACCGCTATATCGACGAAGGGCACGCCGAAGTCTGGGATATTCTTGACGAAGTTACCCAGGGCACTCACGTACTCTTGAACCGCGCCCCGACGCTCCATCGACTCGGCATCCAAGCGTTCCGCCCGATACTCATCGAAGGCAAGGCAATACAGCTGCATCCGCTCGTCTGCAGCGCCTTTAACGCTGATTTCGATGGAGACCAGATGGCGGTGCATCTTCCGCTCACGGACGGCGCGAAAAAAGAAGCTGAGGAGATCATGGCCGCTGACAGAAATCTGCTCAAACCGGCGACCGGCGAGCCGATCACCATACCGAGCCAGGACATCGTCTGGGGCGCCTACTACCTGACCATGATCCAGGAGAAAAAGAAGGACCAGCGCGTCAAGGCTTTCAGCAGCTTCAATGAAGCAGAGCTCGCCTACAAGCTCGGCCATATCTCGCTTCAGCAGCCGATCTACGTTACGATAAAGAACAAGCGAGAAGAGACGACCGTTGGCCGCATTATTTTTAATGAAGTACTCCCTAAGGGCTCCCCTTTCTTGAATAAAACCCTTGATAAAGGGGCTCTCAAGCAAATAGTCGCCCACGCTATCGTGAAGGAGCCTCGTGAGCGGACCGTGCAGCTCCTCGATGATATCAAGCTCCTCGCGCACAAATACATTACGCGATCCGGTCTCTCATGGGGAATGGATGACGTACCGAAACTCGCAGCCAAGGAGAAACTCGTTCACGAAGGCGAAGATGCTGTCAGCAAGATCCGCGAGCAATACAATAACGGTCTCCTGACCGACCGCGAGCGCTATATCAAGGTCATTGAGACATGGACCGACATCAAGAACCGCATCGAGGCGGCTGCGAAGATCAACTTCGATCTGAACAATTCTATCTCGACGATCATTCAGTCCGGTGCACGCGGCTCATGGGCGCAGATGATCCAGATCATGGGAATGAAAGGACTCGTAACGAACCCCGCGGGCGATATTATCGAGCTGCCGGTCAAAGCGAATTTTCAGGAGGGTCTGGATGTTCTCGAGTACTTCATCTCGACACACGGTACGCGAAAAGGCCTCTCGGATACCGCGCTTCGCACTGCGAACGCCGGCTATCTCACGCGGCGACTTATCGACGTCGCGCAGGATCTAATCGTCATCGATGAGGACTGCAAGGACACCGAGGGCCTTATCATCGATCGAGCCGAAACCGAAGAAATGAACGAGACGGTCGGACAACGTCTCGTCGGACGCTTCATCGCCCATGACATCAAGGATAGCAAAGGCAAAACGATTGCAAAGAAAGGCACTCTCATCGACACCAGTCTCGTAGACAAGATCAACAAAGCAGCTCCCGAGCAGGTGCTTATCCGCTCCGTGCTCTCATGCAAAGCGATCCGCGGCATCTGCCAGAAGTGCTACGGCTATGAGCTTGGCCACAACACGCTCGTACATCGAGGCACCGCCGTCGGCATCATTGCAGCACAGAGCATCGGCGAGCCGGGCACCCAGCTCACGATGCGAACCTTCCATACGGGAGGCGTCGCTGGCGGCGATATCACGCAGGGTCTCCCGCGCGTTGAAGAACTTTTCGAAGCGCGACCGCCGAAAAAGAAATCGATCATCGCACCGATAGAGGGCCAAATCATTATTGAAAACGAGACCTTGGGCGCGAACAAGAACCGCATCGTCAAGATCAAAAGCGCGAATGTAACAACCTCTACATATGAGTTCGATGCGCAGCATGACAAGCTGAACGTCAAAGACGGCGATACAGCACAGCGTAATCATACGCTCATGACCAAGAACGGCAGCGAGGATATCCGCGCGCCTTACAACGGGATCATCAAGGTGACTAAGAGCGCCGTCTCCATCACCGGCGAGAAGGATGAAATGCTCGAGGTGCTCATTCCCGCAGGCTATACGCTCTGGGTGAAGAATGGAGATCTCGTCATGCCCGGCCAGCAGCTGACCGAGGGCAGCATCGACGTACATGAACTGTATCACCTCAAGAACAAACTCGCTGTTCAGAAATATATCATTAAGGAGATCAAATATATCTACTCATCGCAGGGACAGAAGTTGAACGACAAGCATATCGAGCTGATCGCGCGCCAGATGTTCTCGCGCATCTACGTGAAAGATGTCGGCGACACCGATCTCCTGCCTGGAGAAATAGTAACGCATACGCAGTTCCAGGAAGCGAACCACGCGACGAAGGGAGCGAAGGCGCACGGCGATTATCTTTTGATGGGCATAACCAAAGCCTCACTCGCCTCGGACTCCTTCCTTGCAGCCGCATCTTTCCAGGAGACCGCTCGCGTCCTCATCGATGCCGCAATTACAGGCAGGGTGGATAAGTTGCGCGGTCTCAAGGAGAATGTCATAATCGGCCGCCTCATTCCAGCTGGCACCGGCTTCTTCGGTGAGTAATTAGACCAGTCTTTTGACCACCAAAAGGGGTCGCCGAAGGCGGCTTTTTTTGGTAATCGCAGCAAAATTTTATACTTTATCTAAGCGCCTGGGTATGTTACAATGAGGTCTGTCGCAACACTTTATGTTCAAACGCTACACTGGCAAAAAAAGAATAGCGCGCAGCCGCAGTTATCGACCGACCAACCGATGGACGCTCGCTTCTGAGACGAAGCGTGGGGTCCTCATCGTCATACTCTTTACGCTCGCTCTCGTGAGCATGCTTTCGTTCTTCCAGGCGGCAGGAACGCTCGGCATCGCCTTCGCCTCTCTCCTCGGCAAGTTATTCGGGAAAGGCGACTGGCTCCTCCCGGTCGTACTTTTTATTCTGAGCTATCAGCTCATGAGACCGGCTCGCTATGACCTGCAACTCATCAATTACGTCGGCCTTATTCTCGCGATCGCGGGCTACAGCGGTCTCTTCCATCTGCCCGTCCGAGATCTGAAGCTCAGCGCGATCATCGCTGAAGGTATCGGCGGTGGGTATATCGGATACGCCGTCGGCAGTACCCTGTACCACACGCTCGCATTCTGGGGAACGCTGGCGATACTCTTCGCGATGCTTTTGATCGGCGCGTTCATCTTCTTCAATACATCCTTCACGACGATCGTGAGCACATTCCAGCAGCTCCGTGACGCTCTCGGAAGTCTTCTGAGTAAGCGCCCCGCATCTCCCCGCATCGTGACAAAACCCGATGAGGAGGACTATAGCGGTCACTTTGCCTCGAGTGAGCTCCGTGAGGATGAGGAAGATGCGGCATCGGAAAGTGATGAGGCAGGAGGCGACACTGATGAAGCAAATAAAACTGCCGAAGCGGTGCGTGCGCAAGCCTCCGACGTCGTAGAGATGCCGTCGCTCTTTGCGCGGCCAGCGGTAAAGAAAAAAAGACAGGCGAAGATCGATCTTCCGATTGAACTGCTGACCGGAGGCGACCAGCAACCGAACAGTGGGGATATCAAAGCGAACATTCGCAAGATCGAGACCACGCTCAGAAATTTCGGTATTGAGGTAACGATGGGAGAGGTGAATGTCGGGCCGACCGTAACGCAGTACACGCTGAAGCCGACCGAAGGAGTGAAGCTGAACCAGATCACCGCGCTCCAAAACGATCTCGCGCTCGCGCTTGCCGCGCATCCGATCCGCATGGAAGCGCCTATTCCGGGTAAGTCACTCGTCGGTATCGAGGTGCCGAATGACGCGCCGTCGATCGTGAAGCTGAAAGACGTGCTCGTGAGCAGCGTCTATGCGAACCGAAAGAGCGATCTGATGGTCGCGCTCGGCAAAGATGTCTCCGGACGCGCTCTCATGGCCGACCTCGCGAAGATGCCACATCTCCTGATCGCCGGCGCTACCGGCAGCGGTAAATCGGTCGCGATCAACAGCATGCTCGTCAGCCTCCTCTACCAAAATTCACCGGAGCTACTGAAACTCATCCTGGTCGATCCGAAGCGCGTCGAGCTGTCATCCTACGACGGCATCCCGCACCTCTTGACACCGGTCATCATCGACATCGAAAAGACGATCAACGCGCTACGGTGGGCGGTGCACACTATGGACGAACGCTACAAGCTCCTCGCGGCATCAGGCAAGAAGAATATTCAGGGCTTCAATGCCTCACGGCTGCTCGACCAGATGCCCTACATCATCATCGTGATCGATGAGCTCGCTGATCTCATGATGGTCGCGGCAAAGGAAGTAGAATCCGCCGTCATCAGGCTCGCGCAGATGGCGCGTGCGGTCGGTATTCATCTGATCCTCGCAACGCAGCGTCCATCAGTGAATGTGATCACGGGACTCATCAAAGCGAATATCACCTCGCGCATCGCGTTCGCAGTCGCGTCGGTGACCGACTCCCGGACCATTCTGGACTCCTCAGGAGCGGAGAAATTACTGGGCAATGGCGATATGCTCTATATCAGCGCCGAGCTTTCGAAACCGAAGCGCATTCAGGGCGCCTTCATCGGTGAGACGGAGATCCAGGCGGTTACCGACTATCTGAAAGAACACGGCGAGCCGCAATATGAGGAAGATGTTGTCGATCGCCGCTCGTCGAGGAGCGGCGCGGTCGGAGCCTTCGAGGGAGCTGCCGAAGAGCAAGATATGATACGCGCCGCAGAGGTCGTGATACAGGCAAAACGGGCTTCAGCGACGCTCCTACAGAGCAGGATGCGGGTTGGTTTTGCAAAAGCATCGCGCCTTCTGGACCTCCTCGAAGAACGAGGCATCATCGGGGTTCAAAATAGTTCGAAGCCTCGCGAAGTGCTGATGTCCCTGGATGAGTTCAAAACTCAATTTGGGGGAGGCCTTGACCGGTCTGAGGCCTCCGATCCATCTCAGGCGAATGAAAAAGACCTGCCGGATGATATCGAGGACTATACCGCAGACGAAAACGAGGAAGAACGCGAAGGGTAACGATACAGCAAGAAGGTATGACACATACATTCAGACGGACCGAGATCGGTATCTACTCGACCGTGAGTGAGCGGCTGAAACACAGTCGCCTCGAGCGCTCCTTGTCGCTCGATCAATGCGCCCAATCGACCGACATTCAGCAGAAATATCTGCACGCAATGGAAGAGTCGCGGTTCGATGAACTGCCGGGAGAAATGTACGCCCGCGCATGGATGCGTCGCTATGCAGAGCTTCTCGGGCTCGATATCGAGGACCTCATGATATCCTACATGAAAGAACGCGGTATCAGAGACAAGATCAACACAGCGGGCAAACAAAAAACAGCCAGCCCAAATGCCTTCTCGATATGGTCATGGTTCACCGGCAAACGGATCAGTATCCTTCTCGTCATTGTGATCATCATTTCCTATATCGGCTTCCTCGCTTACAAAACGATCAGCCCGCCGACGATCTCTGTGGACCTCCCCGCGCTCGACTTCCGCACCCAGGAAAATAGTATTATAATAAGAGGCCTGACGGAGCCCGGCGCTATCGTCAGCGTCAACCGGCAACCGGTCATACTGGAACGCGAGGGAGCATTTGAACACGAGATCACCTTGCAAGACGGACTCAATACGGTTACCATTGAAGCTCGCAAAAAACACGGCCTCGGCGTCGCGCGCGAGTACAACATTGTCAGATCAGCACTACCGGTGCTGCAAGAAACAGGGCCCTAAGCATTAACTCAATCAGTACCATGGCGGAACAAACTCAGCGGTCACAGGCTGCGAGCGAAGCGGTCAACCAGATCAGGGAACGCTTCGGCGAGGGCTCGATCATGAAGCTCGGCGAGAACAAGGCGATGAACGTCGATGCGATCTCGACCGGATGCCTGTCACTTGATATCGCGCTCGGCATAGGCGGAGTCCCTCGTGGACGCATTATCGAGATCTACGGACCCGAAGCATCCGGCAAAACGACCCTTGCGCAACATATCGTCGCCGAGGTGCAGAAACAGGGAGGCATAGCCGCCTTCATCGACGCCGAGCATGCACTTGATCCTGAATATGCGAAAAAGATCGGCGTGCGGACAAAGGACCTCTTCATCGCGCAACCCGATACAGGCGAACAGGCGCTCGAGATAACAGAGACGCTGGTTCGATCGAACGCGATCGAT
>JBBTUM010000043.1:0-15244 GCA_038063795.1 Patescibacteria group bacterium
GTCGGCAAGACAGCCGATGGCGTCAACCTGCACCGGAGCTACGTCGAGCTGATAACTGAAATCACCAGCGCGATTGAGCACGATGTCAAAGTAGTTGTCGCAATCTGCCGACGTCACCGAACCCCGTTGCGTCCCCGAACCACAATCCAGAGCTGGCGTTGCATCGTCTGGCCAGTTGTCGTGAAAATCGTCCCATGAAAAAAATGTCAGTATGCCGTCACCGGTATTACCATCTTTATCAACGTTCGCATCCTGCCTGAGCCAGTTGCTGTCGCGCACATGACGCACGACCTCGATCCCCTCCCGGGCGAGGTTCGCGGCGATGATACGGTCGCTGTTCGCCTGCGCCGCGGTGAGATTCGAAACAGCCAGCCCGAGCCCGACCATCATCGCAGTGCTGATGATGCCGATGGAAATGATGCCTTCGATGAGCGTGAATCCGTTGTTGAAGCTTCGTGAATGCATGGTGTGTTAGCAATCGATGACCTGATCAGCTATCGTCGAGGTTCGCGAAAAGACCTGTACGTGGGCCTTCTTGTTCTGTACCTTCGAACAGCCGGGTACGTAGTTGATATCCATGACGTAGCCGCAGGCGCCTGCAGCCCCGCAGGCCGCCTGTTCGGTCGTCAACGTACATGTTACCGAAGGATCGTTCGTGCAGCGCAACTGCGGGGTGAATCCAACGACCGGTTCGCCATTAGTCCCAGCTTCCTTTGCGGTCAGCTGGTTATTTTTGAAGATGAGGTACGCTCGCTTCAAGGCTGGATCCTCGCCGAAGGTGACCTGAAAATTCTTCGCGACCGAGAACCGCTCGAGGAACTCGTCACGATCGTTGTAAAGACCATCCCCGTTCAGGTCGGCGAACAGAACGTATGACGTTCTCGTTCCTGCCGTATCGATACAGGTGCCTTTGCTCGCGGCGACGCATTCGTCGTCAGGATGCCCTGCGGGGAAACTGCAAAAAAAATCGTCGTCGTTCGAACATGCGAAGGCGTCATTCGTGATATACAGGCCGTAGCCGCCGATCGGGTACCGTTCATCACTAATGGCAGGATCATACGCGATGATACCGTTGAAATCCCGAATGCGGGCGTTGCGCAACACGGCCGCGAGACGCTGCTCCTCGCCCTTGAGCGTATCATACTGACGGCCGACCGAATAGGAAAAAGTGAAGATAGCGACCATGATCGAGATGATGGCAATCGTAACGATGATCTCCACGAACGTAAAACCGCGCTCATTTCGCAGGCATGCTTTGCATATGCATTTTAAAACATGCATATCGTTAGGCAAGGCCGAGTAGACTAAGGTACCATGCAAGCAGCGAATCGCCATACAGAAGCGTCAGGAAAGTGGCGAACGACAGGAACGTCCCGAACGGGATCTTGCTTTTGAGGGTTTTCGTGCCAGAGAGGATGAGCGCGACACCACTGATGCTGCCCAGAATATAGGCGATCATCAGCGCGACGATGACCAGCGGCCATGACAGCATGAAACCCATGAGCGCCCCGAGCCTGATATCTCCCCCGCCGATCCATCGCCCGCCTGAAACGATGAACTGAAGCGCGAAAAAACCAGCTCCGACGACCGCCGCGAGGAGCATGCTCTTCCATGATCCTCCGAGGAGAATATTCCCGAGGATCGCAAGGATGCATGCCGGGACGATAACACTATCAAGAATCAGATACTTGCGCAGATCGTAGACGAATATCACGATGAGAAACGACGCGTATGCCGCAAGCAAGGTGAACTTCAGGCTAAAATCCTGCGTTATGAGACCTCCTCGCGAAAGATAAAAAGCAATGAGCAAGAACGATACTGCGGTCGCGAGCTCCACGAGCGGATACTGCCATGATACCGGTCTGTGACAGTAGCGGCAGCGCGCACGGAGCGCGATGAAGCTCAGCACTGGCACCAAATCCCGTACTGACAACACCTGCGCGCAGGAAGGACAAGAGGAGCGCCCCGTGAAAGGACTGCCCCCTACGGAAAGGCGATATACGACAACATTCAGAAAACTGCCAACGATAAGCCCCAGAACAAAAATAAAGACTAACAGCATAGTCTTATTGTACCAAGTTAAGAGGCTTTTTTAAAGGCGCGGCACTGCGTTTCAGGAGCCTCTATTCTGTGCCTCACCGCATTGTAGCTGAGCAAGCGTTGTCATCACGCACTTCCGTTCCATGATCCCTTGCTCGGGCCATGCACTCCGGAAGGTAAAGGTAAGGCGATACCCGTCAGCGTTCCCCTCAAACAGCACTTTCTGTACACTTCGCATCGCGCCGGAGTAATACATCACCCGTCCTCTGGCGAAACCATTTTCCGAGAGTACAACATCATCGCGAAGATCAAGTGACCCTTCAGGATACGACCAGTACGCCAATTTATACCGCTCGAGTGCGTTCGAAAACGAACGCACGTCGTTCATGAGTCTGATATCGGAAAGCCTGCTTCGCGCCCCAATATTGAAAAAGACAGCACTCACGATGACCAGCCCGAGAATCGTCAGCGTATACGCACGTAATCGTTGTGCGTGTGTCAGCATAAAAGTAAGTATAGCATGCTTCGCGTCTCGCTAAAACATATCATACGTCGGGCGATGGCTGGCTCAGGTCAACCACATAGAAAAGGTCATTGGCGTAGATGAAGTGAGACGAGCGGAGCAGTTCGTCTATCATGCGTATATCCTGCTGCACGATAGGGTACGCTGCGTAGGAGTCGATCTCATGAAGCCTCTTCGCATAGAATGGGTAAGAGAGAAAGAGATATCGAATGCCTTTTTTTTGAAGAAACGCCTTGATATCGTTCACCTCATTGTTGACGTTGTAGATATAACTGATACTGAAGTGATCAGGTTCCACGATCAGGTGACGGTAGGCGTCACGGATAAAAAATGACGGGTAGAAATTAATCGCGTACATTTTGTACTGAGGGTCGCTCGCAAGAAGCGTTGTGTTGATAAAATTGGATGCCTGCTTGAGCTGGCTGCCCTCGATAAAATAATCCTCATTGATATTGGCCTTCCCTATCCAGAATTCGTATGAGTACGTCACCGCCTTCAGTTGGCTCTGCATTCCCCAAAAGAAAAAAAAGACGAAAATGACGATAAAGAATTTTCTGAGTGATGGCACAAACTGGCGCAGCGAATGAATGCCGGCAAGAAGCATGATCGGAAGCAGATAGAAAAAATACCACGCCTGGAACAGCGCCCAATGGAACCACGCGGCAAGTGTCATTGCAACGATGAGATAATAGGACCTGACCCTTCGAAATACGAAAAGCGAAAGAACCAGCAATGCCAGATACCACGGGCCGATCGCTCCGAATGAGCGCGGAGACAGGCCAGCTAACGCCTCAAAGAAAAGTTGCGAGCGGCTTTTCCCGCCGACGTCAAAACCAACGGTCATGATCTGCTGCGACCACTCTCCTGTGTACCCCGGCTGCTCTATCCCTGTTTCAGCGATATATGCATCCACGACGTATGCCCGGCCTTTCAGGAAAGGGTGAAAAGGGTCATCATACAGAATGTAGTTACGAACCAGCCATGGCGAAGCAGCAAGAAAAACAAGGAGAAAAAAAAGAAAACACCTGCGCACTCCGCCTGCAATACGGGACGCCCATGGGCCAACGCCTCCTGCGGAGATCAGAAGCAAAATACCAATAGAAGGAAACAGCGCGAGAATGGTATATTTGACCGTAACGGCAAAACCAACTATGACAGCCGCCGTGATCAGGTATCGTCGGTCCCGCTCGCGCCACCACCTCATGCCGAGATAGAGTGCGCACAGTACGATCAGGACGAGGAACAGGTCCACCTTCAAAGTCCTTGTAAATGTGTAGGTGACCGGCGTCGCTAGAAACGCAAGCACTGAAAAAATCGCCCAGCGGCTGCCGAAATATTCTGAAACAAGCCGGTACAATACAAAGGCGATCAGAAGCAGCGTCATCGGCATGAAGTAATTCACCAGGTACGGCTTGAAGAACATGAACGGCACATAGAGCATCTCGGCGCCCTTCGCGGTGTGCAGTGCATAGTCGTATGGAAAATCAACGAGCGCACCGGTCTCGACATACACGCGAGGCACATACTGATACGCGCGAAGGACATCGGTATCGATATGAAACCGCGTATAGGCATTAAAGAGAATGAACGAGAAATAGAGTATGCAGATGCCGAAGAAGATCGCCGTCAGATAGAATTCCTTTCCGTTCAAATGAACGACGACTCGCTCCCGAAACAAACTCCACACAAGTCTAACGACGACAGGAAAGCGAACGATACAGAGTACGATGAAAAGCGCGATGTACCATCGTATCTGAAGCTGCCCTATGCCGGCAAGCGCATACCCGTACATGCTCAGCCCGAAAAGGCCGATCGCTGTGCGTGCGACGAACGCGGAGAAGCCGGACAACTTGAGCCATCTGATGAGAAGGAGATCTCCTAATAAATATAAAGTAAGAAAAAAGAGCGCGTAGACGCTGCCGACCTCCAGTAATACATAATACAGGCGGCGGATGAATGAAATATTGAGCGCGTCCAAAACATCATAGTATTGAGCGATGCCATACTCCGTGATCAGAACAAGGGCAAGGCTCATGATGACGAGTGCCCAGCGAGGCAGCCGCATCATACTGCTTGGCAGTGAAGCGATGCGGCCTTTCAACTGAAACCAATAGACGACAAGCAACATCAACAGCAGAAGGTACGGCGCCGTCGGATGAAAGATCGACGCGTGAAGATAATAGTACACCAGCACGAAAAGTGCCGCTGCCGCCAAGACGCCTTGATAGAGAGTGCTTGCCCGAGGACGATAGTTCATGCAAAACCAGTATAGCAGATACGCATCGACAGAGAAACTAAAAACAACTCCCGGTAGGAGTTGCTTTTAGTTAGTACACGTAGTTTATGTACAGGCGCTGAAGTCGCAGCCGCTCTCGGAACAGGTGATCGTACAGTTGTCGTTCGTCGATACTGCACGCAGCCTCCAGGTTCCAGCTGTCGCACTCGCAAAACACGTGCCATAGTCCCATCCGCCTCCCGTTGGCAAGGCTGGCCATGTATTTTCAGCACGATTTGAGCTGCATACACCTTCTGGGCCATCTGGAGTTGGAATGTTAGTCGCGCCGCCGCCACACGCGCCAGCTGATGTCCATTCAATATCTCCTCCGCCATCGAGACAGAGTACCGCCACCGGTTGTAGCGAGTTCATGGTGCCTTTTGCCGCTGCAACTCTCGCCTTCACACGCGCTGAGTTCAGGTTGACCATCGCGATCGCTGCCAAAATGCCAATAATAGCGATAACGACCAGCAATTCGATAAGGGTAAAACCTTTCTTATTCATGTACTCACCTCCATTCATTGACTTTAGGAGAAAACGAGCTCGTACCTTCCTCCTAAAAATTTCACCTTACTTATTACTTTTATCCACAAAATCGACCTGTGGATAGTATTATACCATATTTTCTCAGGAAATTGAATTCGCCACCTGGAAAATAGGCAAAATGATCGCAGCGACCATGAAGCCGACCGCGACACCGAGCAGTATCATGATCATCGGCTCGATGAGCGAAGTGAGGCTTCCTATCATGGTATCGACCTCACGGGAATAAAAATCGCCCAACCGATCGAGCACTTCATCCATGCGACCAGTTCGCTCTCCGACGCTCATCATCTGCGGCACCATCGTCGGCACGAGCCGATTCCTCGCGAAGACCGTCGTGATGGAGTTGCCGTCCTCGACTTCTTTGACCGTCTCCTCGATCATGGCCTTGAACGATTCGTTCGCGACGATCTCAGAGGTTATGGAAAGTCCGCGGCTTATGGGTACGCCTCCCTTGATGAGCGTCGAGAGTCCGGTCGCGAGCCGCGACAGAATGATCTTCTTCACCAGGACACCGAAGACCGGTACGCGTAGTTTATAGTAATCCCACTTTTCACGGCCGAACCGCGTCCTGAGAAAGAGCCGAAAGAGAACGACCAGGAACGCGACGAAGAACAAAAGTGTCCACCAATAGCCAACGAGGAAACCGCTCACGTTTATCAAGAGTTTCGTCATGAACGGTAGCTCCCCTCCCGTCTCCAGCAGGAGCTCGGTCATGCGAGGGACGACAAAGATGAGCATGAGCGCTCCCACAGCCACCATGGCGGATAAGATGAAGACCGGATAGACCATCGCTCCGCGGATCCGATTCGAGAGATCATAGTCCTTCTCCATCTGCGCAGCGAGGTAGTTGAGCACTTTCTCGAGACGACCGCTCGTCTCGCCTGAGCGAAGCATCGCCACATAGAACTGACTGAAGACCTCGGGATGCTTCGCGAACGCAGAGGACATCTTCATACCGCCGTCGACGTCATTCCCCATCTCAGCGATCACCTCTTTCAGCTTCTTGTCCTCGGTCTGCACGATGAGGATCCGAAGTGCCTGAACGACCGGAACAGTCGCAGCGATCATGACCGCCAGCTGGCGAGAAAAAATAACGACGCTTTTTTTCTTAACTTTCCCGAAAAAAGGCAGCGATATCGTAATGCCCTTCGAACTTGATTCGGACAGTGAGACGATCGTGAGCTTGCGCTCGCCCAAGAGCTCAGATATGTCATCGACCGTGCTTGCCTCGACGAGGCCCCGTACGGTCTCACCACGTTCATTGATGGCTCTGTATTTGAATATAGGCATCAGCGTGCGCGTATATTACTCGGGTCCAACGCGAATTTCTTCGCCTCTTCGGCTGCGATCTTACCGCCACGGACAAGCTCGTTCAGCCGGTAATCAAGACTCACCATCCCCTCCTCACGAGACGTCTGCAGCACATTGTTAAGCTGCGAGAACTTTTCCTCCTGCACTATGGATGCGACGGCAGGCGACATGGTCAATACCTCGCAGGCGAGCACCCGCCCTCCTCCGATACCGGGGATCAAGCGCTGGGAAACGATCGCACGCAGAACGCTCGCAAGCGAATCTTTCGCCCACTTCCGTTTGTCGTGGGGAATGTTATCCAAAAAATTCTCGATCGCTGATATAGATGAATTCGTGTTCATGATCGCAATCACAAGCTTTCCGCCCTCCGCCAGCGTCAATGCCAGCTCGTGGGAGCCTAGCTCCATGAGTTCGGTCACCGTCACGACGTCCACGTCGTCATCGAGGAGATCGCGCATACCGTGAACGAATGAGGGGGTGTCACGGCCGATCTCACGCTGATTCACCACCGAACGATTATTCGCGAATATATACTCAATGGGACGCTCAAGCGTCGTAATACGCTTGCTGTAGTTCATGTTGATATGCTGTATCAAGCTCGCCACAGTGGTGGTCCTGCCCGAGTTGAACGATCCACAAATAATGAGCAGCCCCTGCATGGCGGCTATCTTGTCGAGCACGACCTCAGGCACCAGGAGGCTCTTCGGGTCTTGGACCGACTCGGGGATACGGCGCATGGAAACTGCAAGGTATCCCTGCTGATAAAATATGGTCGCTCGAAACCGCGCCCGGTCAGCCCACGTGAACACCGTCCGGATCTCGCGTTCGCTCCGCAGCCGCTCCTTGTCCTCGGCCGTGAGCCATGAGTCAACGAGCGCGTTGATCGTATCAACGGTCAACACCTGCTCTTCAGCCAACACGTACAGCTTGTCCTCGAGCCGAAGCACCGGATAATTTCCGGGCATTAAGTGAAGATCCGTAGCCTTTTTTTCTAAGGCTACGCTGAAAATCGTATTGAGGAGCAACGTCCCTGTGCTGGATCCGGGCATTCGGGTTCCGTTAGATAAGCATCTTTATCTTGTCGACGACTTCGGATGGCACGAAATGGGCTTTGATCAGGTAATCCTTCGCGCCAAGTGCCAGGCAGCGGTCGATGTGCTCCTTTTGGCCATAGTTCGTGAGCACGAGCACAGGAATATCCTTGGTCGCGGCGTCCTTTTTGAGAAGCTCAAGGACCTGGAATCCGTCCATAACGGGAAGGTTCAGGTCAAGGAGGATCAGATGCGGTGTCTCCTTTTTCATGATCTTCAATGCCTCCTTGCCGTCCCCCGCGGTGAGGACTTCATAGTCCTGCAGCTCGAGTTTTGTCGCGTACATTTGCACTAAAAACTCGTCGTCTTCAACGATCAGTATCTTCTTTTTTTTGTCCATGTATACTTCGCTTAATTATTTTTCCTCGCTGACCATGAGCACCTCCTCGACCGACGTAACACCGAGCATCGCTTTTATGATCCCGTCCTGCTTCATGGTGATAAAATCCTGGTTCTTCAACTCCTCCTCGACGTCCTTGCGCCGAAATCCTGTCGTGATGAGATCCTTCATGGGCTTCGTGATATCCGCTGCTTCGGCGATCGTCGACCGTCCCGAGTATCCAGAGTGGCCGCATCGAGGACATCCGACCCCGCGAAAGAACTGGAGCGGTGACTTCAAGTTTATCCCATCGAAAAACGCCTTCTCAGGGATCACGACGAACGCCTCTTCGATACGCGCCATCAGATCACTCGAGAGCTTAACCGGGGCCTTGCAATGCGCACACAGCTTTCTGATAAGTCGCTGTGCGACGACGAGATTCAGCGTATTCGCGAGAAGGAACGGCTCAACCTTCATGTCGTACAGCCGGGGGATCGCCCCCAGGGCGCTATTCGTATGCAGCGTCGAAAGAAGGAAGTGCCCGGTAAGGCTCGCTTGAATGGCCAGCGACGCCGTTTCGTTGTCGCGGATCTCGCCGACCATGATGATATCCGGGTCCTGACGGAGCAGTGCTCTAAGGCCATTCGCGAAGGTAAAACCGACCTCAGGCCTCACGGCCGACTGATTCACGCCAAGCACGAAATACTCGACCGGGTCCTCCAGTGTCGTAATATTCACGCCCTCGATGTTCAGTCGGGAAAGACCCGCAAAGAGCGTCGTCGATTTGCCACTGCCCGTGGGGCCTGTGACAAGGAACATGCCGTTCGGTTTGTTGATATTCCGCTCCATCTTGTCGAGCTGCAGTCCCCGGAAACCGAGGTCTTGAAAGGTCGGCGCCTTGTCAGGAGTCGAAAGGATACGCATCACGACCTTCTCGTAATTCAGAAGCGGGATGGTCGCGATACGGAAATCAATGTCCTTATTAAAAATATTCAGGCGGATCCGTCCGTCCTGCGGAACGCGCGTTTCATCGATCTTGAGACTTGCCATGACCTTGATGCGAGAGATGAGCGCCGAGTGCACATAAATAGGCAAGACGATCGTCGTATGCAAGATACCGTCGATGCGGTACCGTATCCGGCTCTGGTTCCCCACGGGTTCGATATGGATATCGGATGCGCGACCCTCGATCGCATGCCGAAGGACGACAGAGATGATCTTCGTGACCGGAGCGCTTTTGATCATCTCATCGAGCGAGGTCTTCCCTTGCAGGTCGAGTGCTTCGCCTTTCGGTGCGAAAATGGTCTCCGCCGTATCAAGCGCCTCCCCGACCTCCTCGTGAAGCGTCTCGTATTGCTTTGCAGCGGCGCGATAGCTCTCGAGCGAAATGGTGAAGTACTGCACCTGAAAGTTATTTTTCATCGCCATGAAGTCGACAGCTTCAATGGCTCGAAAATTGCCCGGGTCGACGAGCCCGACTTTTATCCTGTTCCCCTCCCGTTCAAAAACGACAATCTTATAATTTTCGGCGAGATCGTGCGGCAGAAGGTTCAGGATCGCGCTCGTCATTGATTTTCCGATGAGGCTCGCATACTCGACATTGTACAGCTCGGCCTTGGCCTGCGTGGTATCCTCTTCGCCCAAAACCACCTGCTGCCGGACGACCGCGTCCACATCGGAGAGGGAAGCGAACTCGCCCTGCAGAAGCTTCGCATGCTGCTCGTCGTTCACGAGCCCCTTGGCATGCAGCAGATCGACGTATTGTTTGACGATTGCTTTCACCATAGGCTACGGGCTCACGGTCGGCGGCACGAACGGATTCTGTCGTCCGTACTGCCCGACGACGATATCCCGGATCGAGTCGTCGGTAAGTGCTTGATATTGCTCGCTCTGCAGAAGCTCATCCAGCTTGCCGCCCGTGTCGACGACTTTGACGGCGCTTGTGATCTTTATCTTGAGCTGTTCGACCTGGTTACGGATCGCGCTGTCCTGATCGCTCGCCTGCTTCGTGATGAACGCGATGGGTCGCTGGCTGAAACTGCGATATAAGAGCAACGCCGACGCGAGCACGAGCGTAACGATGCTGGCTACCAAGATGAGGTTTTTTTTCTGCATAGGCTTTATTCGTAATACGTTATGAGCTCGATGCTATACGCCGGGGTTGGGAGCGCGCCGTCTCCCGCGGGAATAAACGCACTGCCGTCGAGTGAAAGGGATCTGACATCCAGAACGCGCAAATTCCGCTCAAGCAGCGAGAGATATTCCTTGAAGGTCGTGTAGGTGCCGCCTTCCACCGAAATACTGATCGTGATCGGGTGTATCTGCCCGCTCGCCAGAAGATCAGCAGGTTCAGCCGCACCCTCGACGCTCGCCCGAGTCGGTCGCTGCAGATCGCTTTCACTCACCGAGAGATTGATAGTAGTGAGCGTCATACCCGCGCGCTCGGTAATATCATTTATCATGGTGAAAAGCTCCTCATAATGCGGCGAGGTCGGGAGGAAATCGTTGAGCCGTTCGATCGCTGCCCGTCTGCTGCTCTTCAGTGCGCTGAAGTCGATCACGGTCTTGTCAAGATCCTGTTTGATCGCCTTCAGATCGCTCAGAACCTTTTCCTTGACGATAAGGCTGTTCTCGGCGATGTCACGGATCTCATTCACCTGATCGGCGATGACGAATGTATACGAGATGAGCAGTGTGCCGCCGACAACGAGGAAGAGTACCCAACGAAAATACCGATTCAGCAGCTGCAGCACTATCGAGGGCTGCTGGACAGGCTGGATGTCGAGTGATTTTTTCTTAGTGGCCGCCATCGTAGTAGAAGAGATCAGAATTTAACGTGAGCTCGAGCGTAAACTGCACGCGCGGCTCTTCATCGCTTGCCGTGATCCGCTGCGCTCCGAAAATGCTCGCCGCTGTTACGAATTCTTTTGCCTCATCCGAGTTCAGGAGCCGTACGAGCCTCGAGACCGTCTCGAAGTCGGCCCCTTGCGCGTCAAGGCTCAAGGTTCCGTTCGTTGTCGCTGAAATGCCGCTGTAAAAAACATCCGGCAAGGTGTATTTTTCCAAAAGGCTGAAAAAATTGGTCCAATAAATATGCTGCCCGAGGAGGGCGTTCACCAGATCGACCTTCCGGCCAATTGCCGTCATCTCGGGCTCTTGGGAACGGTAGACAAGGATATCGTTCTTGAACTTCTGTATCTCATTATCGATGATCGCCGTGCGTGTCTCGATCTGCGACTTCCAAAAATACAGGATGCTGTAGATAATGGCGACGAACACCAGTGTCCCCATACACGCAATGCCCAGGAGTTGCCCCAATTTTTTCCAGCTCCGCGCCGTCAGGTCGCCTGGAATGAGGTTGACCTCACGTGCGGCTCGCGTCTCATCGGGGAAATGCGTCTTCGTCGGTATGTGGAAAAATTTACGAAGGTCCTCCTGCTGTTTCTTCGATTTCTCGTTGTGTATGTCGGAAACATCAGCGATCGGTACGATACCGTCGGAGCGCCGTGGCGGCGCTTTCGGCGGGACAGGCGCGACCGCTGGCGTAAGACCCGCCACATGAAGTCCTGTCGGCTCCGGCATTCGTCTCTCAGGAGCTATCTGCTGCTCTGGTCGCAACGCTGGTCGTGTGTCAGCAGCAAACCGTGACGGAGTCATCGGCGGCGCGGGCGCTTTCGGCGGGACAGGAACCTCGCGAACGCGCTCCTCGACGCGAGGCAGAGCTGGCATCGGTACATGTGGCATAGGTGTTGGCACCGGGGTGCGCTGCACTTCTCGGACGATCTTCGCAGGACCCTTGAGCCATGTTAACCAGTAGAAAATATCGAGCCACTTCGGCATGTTCCACCGTCTAGGAGCTTTCTTTTCCTTCGGGTGAGGGTACTTCGGTCCGCCGGCGCCGTGCGGTCCGAATATCGGCGTTTGCGGAACGTTACCCTGAACCCTCGCAGACACGTGCGGCATCGCTTCGGTAGGTTGCACCGGATGTATCGCCCGATCGCTCCCCTGGGGTATGGGGAATATTCCTTGTGGGCGTATATCCGGTGCCTGCCGCTTCACATGATGGCGCTCGGGCACGGACACTTTTCGCAACCAGAAAAAAATGTCGAGCCACTTTGGTAGACGCATTCCTCCCTTCTTGTGCTGCATCTCCACAGAAGGATCTGATTCCGATGGCACCCCTGTGGTCAAGAGCGCCGTATGAACACGGCTCAGGCGTTCTGCTGAGCGTTGGAACTTCGGAAGGGAAAGATGCGAGGGTGTCTGCGGGCGAGTGCGCTCTGGAATCTCACTGAAGGCTTCTCGTGACGTAGGCACCAAACGAGGTTTGTGAGCTCGTCTTCCCGATCGTGTCGGCGACAATGATGCAATGAGAGAAAAAATATCGAGCCACCATGGCCAGCCTCTTCCTGTCCTGCGGGGTTCCCTGCGTGGAGCCTGCTGTACCGCTTCATCCGAGATCGGCTGAGGGAGGATGGGTCGCGCGGTCTCATGGCGAACCGAAGAGATAGTAGGTACTGCCACCGGCATCTCCGAACGCTTCGGCCCGAGGGTCTCTGAAGGCTCCAGTAAACTATAATGCCGCGGCGCCGGAGCCTCATGATGCGGAATGTGAGGACTGGGGATCGTAGGAGGCCTCTTGCTCCACGTGGAGAAAAAGTTACCAAAAGACAGGAAGGAAAATCCCCTTTTTACTGACCGCCGCGCCTCAGGTGACCCGACCGAGACCTTCTTATGCTGCTCGAAGACCGGCCGTATCAGTGGAGCCTCTCCTCCGGTGTCTGTCATTGACTGATCGTACGCCGGCGCCTCGGTTGGCGTCTCGCGAATATCAACCGCAACATGTTCGGCTATCCCTTCGGTCTCCTGCTCTTTTTTCACTTCCGTCTGATGTTCGATCCTCCAATGAGCGCCGCCAAAAACCGGCAGCCAGGAGAACATCCGCCGGCGTCTCTTTTGTTTCTTTGGCGCGCGCAGCTGATACGGCGCCTCTTCCCTCCGTCGTTTTGCGCGCTTATCCTTTTCTTCCACGACTCGAAGCTCGTCCGGAAGCAAATTGATGCTTCCGCTGTCGAGACTTCCGTCTTTTCGGTTTCTACCACCCAGCATGGATAGGTTTAGATGCCGTTTGTAAGCTTTGAATTTAACCGTTCACATCCCTCATCGCGAGACCGACGGCGACGGCCATCTGCGGTCCGATCCCCTCCAAGACAGGCTTCAGATCGAGCGGATAGATGATGCGATCCCACGGGTTGCCGATGTAGACCGGGATCTTCAAGAGCTGCGAGAGGTAGTTCGTCAGGTTCGGCAAAAATGCCGAGCCGCCTGCGAGCAAGATACGATCGACGCGCAAGTTGCCCTGATTCTGATAGAGCTCGAAGACGTACTGTATCTCGTTGATGATCGGCTGCAGGCTGTCCTTGATGGCGTCCGGTATGCCACTGTGCTGTTCCTGGCTCCGGATACCGAAATCAAGCTTGAACTGTTCCGCTCGCTCAAAGTTGACGTTCAAGCTGTCGCTGATCGATTTCGTGATGTGATAACCGCCGATATCCATGCCGCGATTCAAAACGGGCACGCCACGTTCGATCATACAAATATTGGTCGATGACGACCCGATGTCTATGATCATGACGTTCTCATTGTCGGTGCCGATGAGCGAACGAGACAGCGCAAAGGCCTCGGTCTCGAGGCTCAGAAGCGTCGTATTGGCAAGCTTGAAAATATCGATGTAGCGGTTGACCAGGTTCTTCGGCGCAGCGGTCAGCAGTATCCTCACATTTCGCTGCGTCGCTTCGCCCTCGTTTTCACCAGCCTTGAGCGCCTTTTCTATGGCCTTTTCCTTTTCGCGGGCCTCAGCCATAGGATCCAGCGAATTCCCGATACCCTTGGTCATCTTGGTCAGATCGACCTCCGCCTTCGGTTTCGCCGACCCGGTTTCCTTGTCCTTCTTCTTCAGGAGCGAACCGACGTTCATCATGAAGATCTTCTCCGTGAGCGTCGTCTTCGCGCCTTCGAGCACCTTCCATGAAAGGATCATCTCCTCGATCGGCAGAGGGATGAACTTCTTCGCTTCCCACTTCACGGCAGTCGCCAAATCGCGCCGCGACATGCGTGGCAAACTGATGATCGAGTTGAAGACCGCGAAGGTCGGTAGTGCCGCTATACAGCGCGTCGTCGTCGTACGTGACCTCTGGAGAAGCTGGCCAAGGAGGTTCGCTACCGTGGTCTGGAGGCTTTGCGACTGGTCGCGGACAAAATCAAAATGCGCCTCGACATGCCCATACGTCACCAGCTTCGGCTGTCCTCGATAGTCCTCCAGCTGCACTATCTTGATCCCCGATGTACCGATATCCACTCCGAGGTAGCTTTTTCGCGCCATTTTTATCTATTTTTACTGCTTATCAAGACCACCATACACATGCTGACCTAGAGAATGCTTTTTCAGCGAAAAGTTCTCTACAGTTTGGAATAATTTGGAGTTGATTATACCATAAAGAGCGTTTTTTTAAAAATCCATGATGGCACGAAAATCCGGTATTCAAAAAAACCGGCGCGGACGCCGGCGAGAAACGCGTTCTTTCACATGCGTCAGAAGCCGAAGGTGAACCGAGGCACCGAATCTGCAAAGCGTGAAAGGCCTGAGGGCGGATTTGCCTGGAGGCGTCCGTCCGCGACAAACGCTTCAGCTGGACAACTGGTCGCTACGCCGCACGAAAGAGCACTCGTCGTCCGCTCGAAGTTATACTGGCGCGCGATCATGCCGCCGCCGATGGTAAGTATTTTGTCACTCCTCCCGGTCGATACCCTTCCGCAGTGGTTCGAGGCCACGTCGAGTGTCGGACATCCGGTGGAAGCTGGGTTGCCGAGAACGGCGAATACCCCGCTCACCTGCTGTGCAGCCGAGCTGTCTCCTTCAAAGATGACGTCTCCCTGAACGATCCACACAAGGCTTGGTAAGTGCCGCAGCGACGACATCGTGGTGCAATTCGTGCTACTGCTTCCGTACAGGACCTTCGCGTCTGCGCCGACGTGGAGATCGCCGTCAACAACCACGATACCGGCACCACGGCTCGCACCATCGCCGCAATCGATCGTTCTCGTCGTACTCGTACTGATGGTCAGACCGCCGTCCGTAT
>JBBTUM010000044.1:0-2457 GCA_038063795.1 Patescibacteria group bacterium
TTATCAAAAGAACGTAAACGCGCCCGCCCATGAATATGGAGCAAAAATTGGGGATGAGCCTTGAGCTGCGGCAAGCTCAACTATTGAAGCTTGAGCAGCGCCTTAGACTAAAAACTGGAAAATTCGAAAAGCAAATATTAGAGAGGGTGGAGCTTATCGATATCAATCTAGACGAGTCGCCCTATCATACCGATATGCTTGGCGCTCTCATTGTTCGAGACAGTGAGAAGAAAAAATCCCTTCTGGGAAGGATCGTCGAGGAATCAAAACTATCAGACAAACCAATTCAAAAAATCATTGTCGAGCGCTTCAGTATGGAAGACATCAGCCTTGATATCGGCACGAAACGCAATGTGGACGTTATAACGATTGTCTTTGAGGATGACAAGGAGCTTACCTTAACTGTAAGTCTTGACAAAGAAGCAGTTGATAGCATTGAAAAGAGTCCTTCGTATCAGGAGGCGCAAACGTTGCAGCGAAAGGGGACGGCTGACACATGGGCTGTACAAAAATACTATGGCATGGAAAAAGTCGAGGATAGTAAGGGGGTGCGAGTCGCCATCTGCAAAGAATTTCTCGATGGTCCAATGCTCGCAAATACCACAACAGCCATCGATCCTTACATGAGTGAACAAGAACAAGCGAAAACAAAACGTCTCGCGTACGCGACCGGCCGCATGGTTGCAAACACGCTCACGCATCTCGGCGGCATCCCAAAGGATTCAAATCCGCTCAATATCATCATTTTACATGGGGACGCCGATGATGAACACACGCGATATTGCGACGTTGAAGAGATCGTGACCGACGAGGAAGGGATACGAAATGAGCTTGATAGACTCAAAAATGAATTTCAAGAGTACGGCGGAGAGCTTTTTCGCGGTATCAACGAGCATTACGATGGAGCCTTGCTCAAAAAACCGGAATGAATACCAAAAGACTTCATCAGCTATTACAATTTCTCAAAACGATCGAGGCGTTCAAAAAGATCGAACGGAAGGTCTGGTACGGTGACATCGAGCGTGCCGAGACCGACGTTGAACATACCTGGCATCTCGCCATGTTTCTCATGGTCTTTGAAAAAGAACTTCCGAAGAAAGCGAACAGGCTGAAGATGCTCAAAATGGTGCTTATCCACGATCTTGTCGAGGTCTACGCCGGAGACACCTTTGCCTTTGACAAGGAGGCGAAAAAAGATCAGAAAGAGCGAGAGTCAGGGGCTGCAAAAAAACTCTTCTCTCAGCTGCCACCGGATATGGATCGGGAATTCACGAAGCTATTCAACGAATATGAGAAAGGCGAGACGAAGGAAGCGCAGATCGTGAAGTCTTTCGACAAGATCCAGCCGATCTTGCAGAACATCCTGTCACACGGCAGGTCGTGGAAGGAGCACGGCGTGTCGCACAAGGACGTGGACGACTACAAGCGGCACCTGATGCAGCACGACGCGACCATACTCAAAGTGTATGAGACCCTCCTCGAAGAGGCATTGAAGAAGGAATTATTCTCGAAGGAGAAGTAACAGAGGTGATGGTAAACGCTAAAAGCGCCCCTCATGCGCGTTTAGATAATTGTTGATCCATAACACAGCAGGCCGCGCGGAGCGCGGCCTGCTTCTAAGATCTCGTTGTAACGGAGCTTACAGGATCGCAAAATATCGCTACTCTGTCTCGAGCGACCCGACGCCGATCTGCTGAAGATCCGCATTCGCAATGCCCAAGGACAGGAACCGCATGATATTATACGCCGCATCGCCATCCTTCATGTAATACCGTTTACCGTCAGCTGGATTGATCCACCATGCTTCGCCGTGCTTCTGCACCTGCAGCAAGATCTTTCCGCGCAAGCGATCAACAAGCGCTGTGTTATAGACGAACGGGCGCGCACCGCGAGGATCGTAGTTATTGATCAATTCCTGTCTATCGGACAATCCGTCGTTATCGGTATCCGCATCGGCTGGGTCGGTACCCAAACTGTCCTCCAGCTGATCAGGTAGGCCATCGCCGTCGCTGTCGGTAAATACGAACTGGTCATTCAGACCAACGGGGATCTTTTCAAGGTCCGTGTCCGATATGCCCAACCCGAACGCCTGAAGCGCTTGATACGCGCTGCGGCCATCGCGGAGGTAATATCTCTGATCCGAGTCCTCGTCTACGTACCATGCCTCTCCGTTATCCTCGACTTGCAGGAGAATATGCCCATGGAGTCGGTTCGTCAGCACCTTATTCACCCGCTTGATCAGCTGTCGTTCCCGCTGTATCACTTCTCGTTCGAACTGTGAGATCCGGTATTGCAGATCCCTGATACGAGCACGAAGTTTCTCAATGGTCGCGTTGCCTGAAGAGTCATCATCACCATCATCATCGTTATCGTCCGGAATAGCGGGAGTAGAGCATGACCCGGTCGTGGCAAGAAAATCATGTTCATGTTTCTTATGGCCCTTTTCCCAGCCTGACT
>JBBTUM010000045.1:0-5544 GCA_038063795.1 Patescibacteria group bacterium
GGGCGCTCCATAGTAAAATACAACGGCATGGCTGAAAAAACCGAACGTCCAGAACAACAATCGCGGATCCGTATCAAGATCAAGGCGTACGACCACAAGATCATTGACCAGTCGGTACGCACGATCATCGATACGGCGTTACGGAGCGGAGCGAAGGTAGTCGGCCCGGTGCCGTTACCGACGGATACGTCGAAGTACACGGTCTTGAGATCGACCTTCGTACACAAGAACGCCAGAGATCAGTTCGAAATGCGCGTCCATAAGCGGTTGATAGATATCATCGAGCCGGCTCCAAAGACGATTGACGCACTGACGAACCTGAATCTGCCGGCTGGAGTGGATGTCGAAATAAAAATGTAAAACAAAAAAAGACGTGTGAGACGCGGGTGCCCGCTATAGCTTAACCACCCACGGGTGAAGTGAGTATACCGGTGCCAACGGCACAAGGGAGAAACTTAAGCAACGTAGACCATACAAACACGTGTCGAATCCTCAATTCATCGCGTAAGCGATGAATTGATACCGGCAACCGTGATTGATCCCTGAGCCACTGGTCTGCACCGCTGCTCACCGCAATCATGGTTTATTTAATTCACATGAAGTTCATACTCGGTAAAAAATTACACATGTCACAGCGGTACAACGACAAAGGAGTTGTGCCGGTGACGGTCATTGCTGCGGGGCCCTGCATGGTCACCTACGTGAAAGGCGACCGTGACGGATATGGCGCTGTCCAGATCGGGTATGATTCTGGTATTCGTAAGCTTAACCGTCCGCGCACGGGACACCTGAAGGGCCTTGGTCTGTTCCGGCATCTCAGAGAATTCCGGAGCGAGGCAAAGCCGCAACGGGGTCAGACGATCTCGGTCACGAGTTTCCAACCGGGTGATATCGTTCGCGTGACAGGTATTTCAAAAGGCAAGGGTTTTCAGGGTGTTGTGAAGCGCCACAAGTTCTCCGGAGGTCCGAAGACGCATGGCCATAAGGATCAGCTTCGCATGCCGGGGAGCATCGGCTCTACCCAGCCGAAGCATGTTTTCAAAGGAACGCGCATGGCAGGACGCATGGGCGGGGACAACGTCTCCGTTCGCAACCTGGAAGTCGTGGAGGTCGACGAGCAGAATAACCTTTTATATATCAAGGGAGCGGTTCCTGGCGGCCGAAATGGTTTCGTTGCCATCACAGGCGAAGGAGAGGTCGAATTCATTGATGCAGGGACGGCAGCAGCAAAGTCGGAAGTTCACAAAGAGCCTGAAGTGCAGAAAGCGGATCCCGTAGCGGACGAAGCGAAAAAAGTAATCACCGATCCCGAAGCGAAACAGGAGCCGTCCGAGCAAACCGGAGATCCGGAAGCTGCAAAATCATAGCCTATGAAAGCCATTGAAGTACCAGTGTACACGCTGAAAGGCGAGAAAAAAGGGATGCAACCATTGGATCCCGCTGTTTTCAGCGTGACATTCAAGGACCCGGTCGTTCATCAAGCCATCCGTGTGCAGCGGGCGAACCGACGTACCGCGATTGCCAATACGAAAGGCCGTGGCGAAGTGCGCGGCGGCGGGAAAAAGCCCTGGAAACAGAAGGGAACTGGCCGAGCACGGCACGGATCCCGCAGGTCGCCGATCTGGGTCGGAGGCGGTATTACCTTCGGGCCGACGAAAGAGCGGAATTTTTCACTCTCCATAAACAAGAAGATGCGCCAGCAGGCACTTCGGATGATATTGAGCGATAAGGTAGCGCACGATCGTCTCGTGGTCGTCGAGGCATGGGCAACGATCGATTCTGCGAAGACGAAGAAGTTGGACACTGCGCTGGCGAGTCTTCCGAGCAAGCAGAAGAAGACGCTCATTGTTACTACGCCAAAGGATTCTGTCGTGATTCGGTCTGCCAGGAACATTCCGAAGGTGACCAGTATCGGCGTCGGAAGTCTGAACGCGCTAGATCTCCTGACCTATGAGTATGTGGTCGTACCGAAAGAGCTGATCCCCGTTATTGAGAAACGATAACGTTAAGTATATGAGCCTTTTTGACAGATTTAAAAAGCAGCAGCAGGCCCCGGCGGCGAAAAAGCCGGCCGCCGCTCCAAAGCAGCCGCAGCATGAGAAGACCGTGCGCGAGGAAGTAGCGGGAGCGCGGCCTGAGGTCGCGAAACAGAAGAAAGCCGGTGGCGGCCAGTATGCGCATCATGTGCTGATTCGGCCGGTCATTTCCGAGAAGTCGACACGCTTGCACAGTTCGAACCAATATGTTTTCATTGTAGCCCCCGCTGCGAACAAGATCATGATACAGAAGGCGATTTTTGAAACATACAATGCCCGCCCGAAGGCCGTGAAGATCATTCGTCTAAGGGGCAAGGTCATGACGTCGCGAGGTATGTATCGTGGCGTGAGAAAAGATTATAAGAAAGCGGTGGTCGTCATGCCGAAAGGCGTTACGTTGCCGATCTATGAAAGCGTGTAACCTTGCGATATGGCGATAATAGTATACAGACCTAATAATCCTGGCTTGCGTCGAACGAGCGTTATTCGCGATAAGACGCTGTCGAAGGGGCATCCCTTGAAGGCCCTGACGATCTCGCAGAAGCAGCATTCGGGAAGGAACGCGCAAGGCAAGATAACGGTTCGCCATCGCGGCGGCGGTGCCTATCGGCATATTCGTGTCGTCGATTTCAAGCGCGACAAATTTGACGTGCCTGCGGTGGTCCAGACGCTCGAGTACGATCCGAACCGCAATGCGTATATCGCTCTGCTCATCTATCGAGATGGCGAGAAGCGATATTGTATCGCTCCGCACGGTCTGACCGTTGGCACGACGATCATCTCCAGTATGAAGCCAGGCGAGGTCAAGATCGGCAATCAATTCAAACTGAAGCACATGCCGACCGGGCTTGAGGTCTACAATATCGAGATGTTCCCCGGTAAAGGCGGGCAAATGTGTCGTTCGGCGGGGAATTATGCGACCCTCATGTCGATCGATGCCGGCAAGGCTAACTTGAAATTGCCCTCGGGAGAGGTGCGGGTGGTGAGCGAGGAATGCATGGCAACGATCGGCGTTGCTTCAAATCCCGAGCATCGAAACATCAGATGGGGCAAGGCGGGCCGCATGCGTCATCGAGGTATCCGTCCGACCGTGCGCGGTAAAGCGATGAATCCGGTTGACCATCCTCATGGCGGCGGAGAGGGCAAGCACCCGATCGGCATGAAGCATCCGAAGACCTACCGTGGTAAGCCGGCGCTGGGTGTGAAGACCCGTATCGGGAACAAAGCGTCCAATACAGCCATTATTAGCCGTCGGAAAGGTAAAAAATCGTAAACGCCTATGTCACGAAGTTTAAAGAAAGGACCATACGTCGACGAGCGCATCTTGAAGAAGATTTCAAAGGTGAAGCCGGATAGTAAGAACGTGATCAAGACCTGGTCTCGGGCGTGTACCATCGTTCCCGAGATGGTCGGGTATACGTTCGGTGTCCACAATGGCAAGGACCACATATCGGTCTACATCGTTGAAAATATGGTGGGGCACAAGCTGGGAGAATTTTCACCAACGAGAAAGTTCCATGCCCACAGCGGCAAGATAGCGAAAGCTCAAGAACAGGAAGTAGCAGTGGCGGCTAAGAAGGTATAAGTATGATCGAGATCAGAGCACAATTACGGAATCTGCGCATGTCACCGAAAAAAGTTCGGCTGGTTACGGATTTGATCAAAGGCCTTCCTGTCGCGGAGGCATTTACCCGACTGCAGTTCACCGGTAAATCTGTGTCACCGATACTCTCCAAACTGCTTAAGTCGGCAGTGGCGAATGCTCGGAACAACAGCGAGATACACGAGGATGTACTTTTTGTAAAACAGGTTTTCGTGAATACCGCGAAACCGTTGAAGCGCTGGAAACCTGCAGCGTTCGGTTCCGTGCATACGTTTAAGAAACACGGCACTCATATCGATCTGATTCTGGGCACGAAGGCTGGCGCAAAGATCGCAGCACGACCGAAGGAAAAGGCGCAGGACAGCAAAGAAGGAGTGCGCACGGTGTCGGCTGATGAGGCTCGTAAATTGAGCGCGCGTACTGATATTGGCGGACGCCAGAAGAAACATGATGCTGCTCCAAAATCCGCTGATGAGCATCGTGAGGTTAAACAAGTAAGGAAGACGGGGGAGAAGTAACGATATGGGTCAAAAGGTCAATCCAACAATATTTCGAATCAACATGAGCGAACAATGGCGTTCGCGCTGGTTCAGCGATAAGGATTACGCGAAGCTCTTGCGGCAGGATGTGCAGATACGACGGTACGCGGCGAAACGCCTTCGCGACGCCGGTATCGATCGTATCGAGATCGAACGATCCAGGGGCGAGATCGCCATCAATATCATCGCGGCGAAACCGGGTATCATTATCGGCCGCGGCGGGACCGGTATCGATGAGTTGCGGAAAGAGATCGCTCGGAAGTTCCTTGGCGAAAAGACGGCGCTCAAAGTGAACGTTCAGGAGGTCGCCAATCCGAATCTGTCTGCCGGCGCGGTCTTGCAGGTATGTATCAGTGATATCGAGAAGCGCATTCCGTTCCGTCGCGTGATGAAGATGAATATCGACAAAGTTCTGAAAGCCGGCGCGGAAGGCGTTAAGATCATCATGTCCGGGCGTCTCAATGGAGCGGATATCGCCAGACGAGAGATGCTGACGCACGGCAAGATCCCCCTGCACACCTTGCGAGCTAATATCGATTATTCGCGAGGCATGGCCCAGACGACCTACGGCGCGGTCGGTATCAAAGTTTGGATATACAAAGGTCTTTACTTTGCCGATACTGCTGGACAGAAAAGTGCGGCTTCGCAGGAAGCTCCTGTTAAAACGCGAAACGCTTCTCAGGTTAACGCACGATAAAACACATGCTCGCACCAAAGAAAGTAAAACACAGAAAGTCACGCCGCACCGACCAGATCAAGGGCAGGGCGACTCGCATGACTGACGTCAGTTTCGGCCAGTATGGAATGAAATCATTGCAGGCGTCGTGGATCACCGCGCGTCAGATCGAGGCAGCGAGACGCGTCATGACACGATTTGTCGCCCGCGGAGGCCGCATCTGGATTCGCATCTTCCCCGATAAGTCGATCACGATGAAGGGCAACGAAATGCCGATGGGAAAAGGCAAGGGCGCGGTCGATCACTACGTCGCGGTGGTGAAACCAGGAACGGTCATGTTCGAAATGAGCGGAATTGATGAAACGGCGGCACGGGAGGCGATGAAGCTTGCTAGCTACAAGTTGCCGGTAAAAACTCAATTTGTTTCACGATAGGTATGACAATGAAAGATATCAGAGAATTGGAGACCAAGCGCATACACGAGCAGCTTCGCAGCGCGCGCGACAAAGTGCGTGAATTGCGTTTCGGCCTGATCAATCGCGAAGTGAAGCATGTCCGTGAGGTGCGGCAGCTCAAGAGAGATATTGCTCGCCTGCTCACCGTCTTGAAGGAGCGGCTCAGCATCGACAAGACAAAGGCGCCAGATCATAATGCATAACAGTATGAATACGAAAACCATAAAAAGACAGC
>JBBTUM010000046.1:0-6491 GCA_038063795.1 Patescibacteria group bacterium
GGTATGATTTTCCAAAATACGTTCCTGATCTTTTGAAAAGTAAATTACTCATGTTCCAGCACCGGCACTACCTGACGCTGGCTTTTCTGTCGAACGTGATCATTTTCTTTGTCGTCGGATCTCTCACAGGGGAGTATCTGGGCGCGTTCGTGCTCGCGTGGTGGGGGAGGCTTTTTGCCCTGCATCATCTGACGTGGTTCGTAAACTCGCTCGCGCACTACTGGGGCGAGCGGACATACTCGAAGGAGCAATCGGCTGTCGATAATTATCTCCTTGCGTTCTTCACGACCGGTGAGGGATACCACAACTATCATCACACGTTCCCGGCCGACTATCGGAACGGTATCCGTTGGTACCATTTCGATCCGAACAAGTGGCTCATCTGGACCCTGAGCAAGCTTGGCCTTGCGCGTGGACTTCGGAGACACACGACATACGTGATTCAGAGGAAGCTTTTGTTTGCCGATCAGCAGCTTTTTCTCACCGTGCTTGCCGGGAAGGCCTTGGCACGGAAGCAGGAGCTCGAAGCCCGAGTGCAGACGCTCTCGCTTTCCTTGCAGGAAAAATTGCAGCGCATCAAAACGCTTGCTGACGAACGACGCGCGGCGTTTGCGACCCGCCGGAAGCAGCTTTCGCGGGAGCTGCATGAAGTAAAAAGGAATATGCGGAAGGAATGGCGGCAGTGGTACAAACTCGGCCGTAGCATTCTCCATACCCGCGCCACAGAATAGCCGCGGCTGATCTCGTACCCATCACCTCAGTGAATCAACCGAACAACCAAGCTTCAAGCTTCAACAATCTCGGCATCGCGCCAAGCCTGTTTCAGGTATTGGAGCGGCTGAAGTTTGTGACGCCGACGCCGATCCAGGAGAAGGCGATCCCTGTCGCTATCGCCGGCAAGGATATGATCGGTGTTGCGCAGACCGGTACCGGTAAGACCCTGGCGTTCGGTATCCCCATGATTCAGCGTCTCGCCATTTACAAGGGCAGAGGTCTCGTGGTGCTGCCGACGCGCGAACTTGCGTTGCAGGTTGATGAGGTGCTTCAGAAGATAGGAAACGCGCTCGGCCTTCGCACGGCAGTCCTCATCGGCGGTGCGCCGATGGGCAGGCAACTTTCTGACCTGCGAAAAAATCCGCATATCATCGTGGCAACGCCTGGACGACTCCTGGATCATGTGGAACAGCGGACTCTGAAGCTGCAGACGATGACGATCATCGTCCTTGATGAGGCCGATCGGATGCTCGATATGGGATTTGCTCCCCAGATAAAAAAGATATTGAAAGACCTGCCGCGCGAGAGGCAAATCATGCTGTTTTCAGCGACCATGCCTCAGGACATCGTGCGGATCGGGACGCAGCATATGAAGCTGCCGTTGCAGATAGAGATCGCGCGGTCTGGAACAGTTGCGGAGCAGGTGGACCAGGAGCTTTTCATGGTGCAAAAGGAAGACAAGCTGCGTCTTCTCGAGACGGTCCTTGCGGCGTACCGCGGCAGCATACTCATTTTTTCCCGAACGAAGCATGGCGCCAGGAAGATCTGCCGGTCAGTCGCGAGCATGGGGCATACCGCTGCAGAACTTCACTCGAATCGTTCCCTGAGTCAGCGCAAGGAAGCGTTGACAGGATTCAAGCTGGGGAAGTATCGGGTACTTGTCGCGACCGATATCGCCGCGCGCGGTATTGACGTAATCGGTATCGAGCTCGTTATCAATTTTGATATTCCAGATGACCCTGAGGATTATGTTCATCGAGTCGGGCGCACAGGGCGGGCGGGAAGCGTCGGTAAGGCGATCACGTTCGTGGCACCCGATCAGCGGGCAAAGGTGCGCGATATCGAACGCTTGACGAGAAAGACGCTGGCAGTATCCCAGACGCCGCAGCTCGCGCCAGCGCGTGCGACAGTGCATCGTGCGCATCCAGGGCAATTCGTGCCAGCGCGTGGCGCGGGACACCGCGCGCATCCAGCGCATGCCGGGCATTTCGCTCCAAGGCGCCGTCGGAGATCGCGGTGATTTTTTCCCTGAAGAGTAGACTGAAGGCATGAAATGGTTTTATCTTTTTATCACGTTAGGAGTTGTCATTATTTTTTCAGTCCCGCTTTTTCTGAGTGAACGTAATGGCGGCAGCAGGCCGTCGGCACTCGCCGCGTTTCAGGAGCTCTGCGGTGCGACAGGAGGCACATTTTATGATGACTGCGCAACCCGGTTTGCTGAATTTTGCGGCAATACAAGCGCATCATTTATTGATGGCAAACAGGTAGCATGTAATTGTCACATCGGATATCAGTGGGGGCTCAATGGGTGCGAGCCTGCGCCGCCGCCGTACACTCCTTCTTTTAAGGCCGAGGTGACGGGGGCGACATGTGATGAGTGGCATGACGCTATCGAGCAGGCCTTTAGGAACGATAATTTCTGCGAGACCGATGCTGACTGTACCGTCATTACGCTCGGAGGGCAGTTTGTCGAATTCGGCTGCTACAAATTCATACATCGGTCAGTGAGCGAGGAGAGAGTGTATGCCGTGCTCTCGTCGTACTCTGACCGTTGCACCCTCGCGATCAATGACTGCGCGCACGCGCCTCGGCCAGTGTGCGTATCGAACAGATGCACTGCTGGATCCGTTAGGTAATGAGTAAACCACCTCACGGTCGAAAAAAGCTGCCCGTCGATACCTGAGTATCTAGGGCAGCGTAGTGACCTCCTCGGAAAGTATCAGCAGAGATTCGCCGATTTTTTTTGTTACGGCATTTTTGACGTGAGCGTCCGCAGTGGGGAACACGATCGGCTCACCGATGACTATCGTGACTCTTCGCCACAGGCGGGGAAAGCGTGAACCGTTCGGGAGTACCTCGTCAGAACCCTCGACCCATACCGGCATGACCGGCGCGTTGGTCAGTTTCACGAGTCTCTCGATGCCGCTCTTGAGGCTTCTGATTCTCCGGCCGTTCGCGCTATACTGATACGAGTTCCCCCGGTAGGTTCTCCCACCCTCCGGAAAAATGATCAGACGCTCTCCGTCCTTGATGATGGCGAGCATCTGACGGAACGTAGCAATGATCCGCGACTGGTCGGTCCGCGGCACCATGATGAAGCGCGGTCGGATGGGAAAGAGGAACCACCAGTCGTAGTACGTGTTCGTGCTCGGCGTGGACCAGGGAAGACGGCGGCGAGGGTAGAGGAGGCAGCGCGGGAAGAAGAGCATGGTCAGGATGATCGGTTCCCAGAGCGACGGGTGATTCGAGGCGACGATGAGCGCTCCGTCCTCTTTTGGGATCCTCTCTGGGTGATCGATCCGGATGCGGCCGGTGAGCCGAAGGAGCGAGAAACCAATGCCCAGTATGAATCCCAAGGGATACGTGCATAACCAGAAGATGATCGGCTCGAGCAGGTTCGTTTGTCGTTTCACCATTCGGGATGCCTCCATGGTTTGAGTGGCAATGAACAGCGCTACCAGCATACACATATTGAGTTCGTATGCAAAGAGGATGGCAGGTTTTCCGCGTGGGAGTATACTTAGGCCATGAGAAAATTAAAGAAGCACGAGAAGCTCTTGATCGGCGTCGCTGTGCTCCTTCTCGTATACGTGGTTTATACGTGGTATATCGTTAACAACTATGGCTAGCGTTCGCACGGCTGTTATTACCGGCGCAAGCAGAGGGATCGGGCTTGCGACAGCGCAGAAATTTTTCGCTTCCGGGTGGCGCGTCGTAGGGACCTACAATGCTACGCTGATACCGATCGATTCGCCGGAGCTTATTCCTATCTCGCTTGATGCCTCGGTTCCCGCAAGCATCGCTCGGGCTTCTGCTGAGATAGCGCAACACGTCTCATCGATAGACGTCCTTGTCAATAACGCAGGCATTATTCTCGACGCGCTCGATAGTGATATCGACATGGACAAGATCAGAAAGACATTCGAAGTCGATCTGTTCGCGGTGATCGACCTCACCGAGCGCTTGCTTCCGCTCATGCACGCAGGCAGCCACATCATTAATATCAACTCGTCATACGGAGCCTTGTCGCTTCCGATCGATGATGAAAGCTCGACGGCCTATAGACTCGCGAAGGCAGCTCTTAACATGTATACGCGAACGCTTGCATTTCGCCTGCGAGGCAGAAAGATCATCGTTTCCTCCTTGGATCCCGGATGGGTGAAGACCGACATGGGCAGGATCGCTGCGACAGAGGAGGATGGGCCCGACCGTGAGCCGGAGGAGCCTGCGGGCGAGATCTATGATCTTGCGACGAGACATGTCCCGTCCGGGCATTTCTGGCGAAAGGGAAAGAAACGCGCTTGGTAAGATTTCCATATTCTCCGTATTCTGCTACGGTAAGAGCGTCCGTGGGGATACTCGTCGGCTTTATACAGGTAAGCACTCACTATAATGAAAAAAACGCTCATCATCGTAAGCGCAGTTGTCGTTATCGGTATTATCGTTCTCGTCGGTACGTTTCCGGGCTCGAAGCAGGTCGTCGTAGCTCCGACGATAAGTACCTACGAAGAATGTCTCGCAGTCGGGAATGCCATCCTCGAAAGCTATCCAGAGCAGTGCAGGACAACGGACGGTCGTACCTTTGTGCGTGACATCGGCAACGAGCTGGATAAGCAAAGCTTGATCCTCGCCTCGTATCCACGCCCGGGAGACGCGGTCGGTAGTCCCCTCTCGATCACCGGCACTGCACGGGGCTATTGGTTCTTTGAGGCGACATTCCCTGTGAAGATGCTGGACAAGAGCGGCGCGGTCATCGGATCATACTATGCCCAAGCGCAGGGCGAGTGGATGACCGAGGATTTCGTGCCCTTCACCTCAACACTTACGTTCCAGGCGGTTTCCGGTGAAAAAGGGACGCTGATCTTACAGAAGGACAATCCCTCGGGTCTTCCGGAGAACGACGACGAACTCCGCATCCCCATAATTTTTAACTAGCGCTCTTATGAAGTATATACTCATTATGATCGCCCGAATACGTCGTGCTTTCAAGCGCGCGGATGAAGGGCGCACTGTAAATGGATCGGCGGAGCCGACTCCTCTCATATCGAACCCGCCCCGATACCGCGTCCGTCAGGGCGGGGTCGGGTTCATTCTCGCGAGTCTTGTGATTGTCAGCGGCTGTGTGCCACGGCAGAACGCACTTCCTCGGGGTGCCGCTCCAGTTGAAACAGCGCCGGAAAGCGCGCAACAGCCAGCGCCAGTGCAGCAAGAAAAACCCTCGAGTGCTTCCAGTCTGAATTTGAGCGGACAGGGCCTGACACGCCTCCCTGCGTATGTATTGGATCGTCGTGACCTCACGCAGCTGGATATTTCGAACAACGCTCTTGATGGAGCGCTGCCTGCCGAGATACGACAACTGTCGAAACTCCGCGCACTTGATGCGAGCGACAACCAGATGACCGGCGTGCCGGCTGAGATAGGACAGCTCTCGAATCTCGAAGTCCTTGACCTTTCGAATAATCAGTTGACCGGGCTTCCCTATGAGCTCGGCAATCTTCAGAATCTGAAGACCCTGCATCTTGCAGGTAACGATGTCTCGCAGCAGGATCTTGCGATCATACGTGAGAAGCTTCCGAAGACCACTCAGATATACGAGTAGCGCGGTTCAGGTTTTTTGGTATATTCGCTGCCCAGAAAGATTACCCTTCGACCCGCCCGCCTTGACTGCCGCAAGGCATGTCGGGCGCGGCTCGGCTCAGGGATACTCTTTTTTCTCAGACCCGAAGGAAAGAAAAAGACCCTGCCGACGCCGGATGGCGCTGACAGGGTCTTCGTTAGCTTTCAGACGGCGATTCCTCTGCCGGCGAGGTTAGTCGCCTCGCGGGTCGAGTCCGAGACTGGACATCCCGCCGCCGATGATGGGGATCATCTTGATCCTGCCGTCCCCGAGGATCTGCTCGAGCAGGTTCATGGCGCCATCGTCCTTCTGGACGGTCACGACCACGAAGCCGTTCCGCACGCCGACCGTGCCAGCCTCCTCGACCGAGAGCCCGAGCTCCGTCCGCAGGAGGACACCGAAGAAGGACTTCAGGTTCTGAAGCTCCGCGTACTTCTGCTTCCCCGTCTCGTGCAGGGGCTTGCAGTCACCCTCCTGCTCGTGGACGCGCTCGACCTCGAGCGCGAGCTCCTCGATCTCGGTCGCCATCTGCTCCAGGAGGTATTGCATGGGCCGCAGGGCGTCGGGCACGGTGCCGACCACCCGCTCGTTCGGAGCGACGTCGTCGAGGTACGGAGTCCGGTACTTGTCCGGCACGTTCTGCATGCCGGCCTCGATCGACTTCAGCCACTTCAGGTCGCTGAGCATGGGCGCACCTCCAGACGGTGGTACGTTGACGAGATGATCCTGGGTTATTTTGACCTCTGAAAACTCGTGTTTCGAGTACTATTCTTGAAAATGAGCGACTTTCTAAGATAGCAGGTTTGGGAGAGAATGTCAACCCCGTCGTCATGGTTCAATAGCTTGGCAACACCTTACGCGCTAGACTATGTATATGGCA
>JBBTUM010000047.1:0-3892 GCA_038063795.1 Patescibacteria group bacterium
GAAGTTCCTCATAAAATAACTAAGCTGTTGCTCGGGAAGTTTGGCGGTGGTAGAGCGTTCTGAGTCGGTCACGTGTGGCGGATTCGGAACACTGTATCACCTCTGGGACCCGGAGACAGCACAGGAAAGACATACGTAATGCGTACAGCTAAAAAGTACGAACACAGCCTCGCCGGCAGGAATTTGACCGTCGAGGTTGGTAAGCTTGCCAATCAAGCTCATGGTTCATGCACGGTTCGCTATGGCGACACGGTCGTTCTCGCGACAGCAGTCATCGCACCGGAGCCTCGGGAAGGTGTTGATTATTTTCCGCTCATGGTTGACTACGAAGAGCGTCTCTACGCGGCCGGGAAGATCAAAGGCTCGCGCTTCATCAAACGGGAAGGCCGTGCGACCGACGAGGCCGTGTTAACGGCTCGGTTGATCGACCGGAGCATCCGCCCGCTGTTTAAAGATGCAGCGAGGAAGGACGTCCAGGTCGTCATCACTGTTCTTTCGGTGGACGCCCAGAATGATGCCGATGTACCCGCGCTTCTCGCGGCGTCCATCGCGCTCGGTATTTCGCCCATTCCATGGAACGGTCCGCTCTCTGGCGTCCGCATCGGCCGGACGAACGGCGCTTTCATCGTGAATCCCACCTACCCTGAACGGCTGGAAGGTGACCTCGACCTTTTCGTCACGGGGAACGCCGATGAGGTGGTCATGATCGAGGCAGGCGCGAAGCAGGTCTCTGAGAAAGACTTCTATGAGGCGGTTACGGTTGCGCAGCGGGAGAACGCCTCGCTCATGTCATTCATCACGAAGATCGTTGATGCAGAGAAAGTTACGAAGTTCACCGAACAGCCGCTGTCCTCAGACGAGCAGTCTGCGCACGATCTGGTCATTCGAAAAGTAAGTGCATTCCTGAAAAGCAAGGATGTGCTCGGCGTTTTTTCGTCTGACAAGGACGCAACGAAAGCAAAGATCACAGCACTGAAAGCCGAGCTCGATGCAGCGCTCAAGGCAGACAACGAAGTCTCGAAGGACGCGCGCGCCGAAGGCGTAGGGCTTCTCGACGCCGCTCTCGAGGCGGCTGCGCGTGACCTCGTCCTGTCGCAGAGTAAACGCGTCGATGGCAGAGCGACGGATGAGATACGGTCGCTGTCTGCTGAGGTCGGCGTACTGCCACGGACGCATGGATCGGGTCTCTTCCAGCGCGGCGAGACGCAGGTCCTCTCGATCGTGACGCTTGGCTCGCCCGGAGACGAGCAGACGCTTGATACCATGGAAGAATCCGGGACCAAACGCTACATGCATCATTACAATTTTCCTCCCTTCAGCGTCGGTGAGGTGAAGCCGCTTCGAGGGCCTTCGAGGCGCGATATCGGCCATGGCGCGCTCGCCGAAAAGGCGCTGGAGTCCCTGCTTCCAACGAAGGAGGACTTCCCGTATACGGTTCGCGTGGTTTCTGAAGTACTGTCATCGAACGGTTCATCCTCGCAGGCATCGGTCTGCGGTTCTTCGCTCGCTCTCATGGATGCTGGCGTTCCTATCGCCGCGCCATGCGCGGGTATCGCCATGGGGCTCATCACCGATCCTGCCGACAAGAAAAAATACCGCATTTTGACCGATATTCAGGGCATCGAGGACCACTCGGGCGACATGGATTTCAAGGTCGCCGGAACTGAGAAAGGCATCACGGCTACCCAGCTCGATATCAAGCTCGGCGGTATCAGCCTCGAGATCGTCCGGGAGACACTGGACAAGGCTCGAGCTGCTCGTATGAAGGTTTTGGACGTTATGAATCGCGCCATTTCCGCGCCGCGTCCTGAGCTCTCGGAATACGCGCCTCGGATAATCTCACTCAAGGTGCCGGTGGACAAGATCAGAGAAGTGATCGGTTCAGGTGGCAAGATTATCAATGAGATCATCAAGACGTGCGCCGTTGAATCTATCGACATCGATGATGAAGGGCTTGTCGCGATCACCTCGCATACCGCAGAAGGCGCGCAGCAGGCGAAGGAATGGATCGAGGCTATCGTGAAGGTCATCGAAGTCGGCGAGGAGTACGAAGGAACGGTCACGCAGATCATCACTGACAAGAATACCGGCGGAGAGATCGGCGCTATCGTCGAGCTTACGCGCGGCAAGGACGGCATGGTACACATCTCGCAGTTCCGATATGAACACGTCGCCAATGTATCTGACATCGTGAAAGTTGGGGACAAGCTCAGGGTGAAGGTCGTCGAGGTGGATACCGAGCGCGGACGGGTGAGCCTGTCAGCGAAGGCACTCCTTCCTGTACCCGAAGGCTACTCTGGCGATTCGCAAGGAGGTTTCGGCCGGCGCACGGATAGCCGGTCCCGAGGACCACACCGCTCACCACGAGGAAATTTCCCTCCACGTCGTAGATTCTAACAATGCTCTCCCGAAGGGTCACGCTCTTCATCGCACTCGCGGTTTTCTGCGCAGTCGTGGGGGGCGTTTCCTGGTTTAGTGCGCGGCGATCGCAGAAGATCGCACTCGGAGCGTATGTACCTGATGGTACGGTTTTCGCATTCGATCTTCCTCGCGAGCAGCTCTTCACAGGACGTGATTCGATAGGGGTCACTCACGAGCGGCTCCTCATGCCGCGTGAGGGACTTCAGGAATATTGGCGATCGCTCGAGCGCACGCTCGGTTTTCGCGTTGACCGTCTCGTGTGGTTCATCACCGAGGACGCCGGTTCGCTCGAATCGGGTGTCTTGTTCCGTACGCCGAGCTCGGTCTCGAAACGGAATGCGACAGCTCTCGCAGCACGATCGTTCGAGGATTTTGCCTGGCTCAAACCCGGAGAGCGTTACGCCCTTATCATGCGTTCATCCCACGTCGGAATGCTGGCAGAGGCTTCTGCGAATGAACGAATCGGATCGCCTGACAGCTCGCGGCATCTTTCGAACGACGTATTTGCGGAGCTCTACAGCACCGCAGAAGCGAATGAGGTTCTACAGACGCTACTTGATCCGTATGGTCTCGGAGGCCTGCTCATGGCGCAGGACCATACGCCAGTGAACATTCGTTTTGATCTTCGGAATGAATTCCCCCGAGTACAGTATCAGAGACTTTCCTATGAGCCTAGTTTGGGATCTGAGAGGCGGGAGCCTGTACTTTCTGTGCCCGATGAATATGATTTCGCTATCGACCGCGGCGTCCGAGCGATCACGACCGCAACGTCCACGCAGTACCTTTTTTCAGATGCGGTCGCGCAGTTCTCGGGTTCGTTCTCAAGGCAGTATCTTGTTCCTGCTGAGCGCATAACTGACAGTTTTGGCTCGCTTGAGGGGATGCTTGTCGCGGGCGACCGATGGCTTGTCGTTTCCGAGAACGAGTCTGTTCTGGAAAGCCTCGCACGGGAGATGACCTCATGGTTCCATCCTGTGTCCAGGGTCAGCTCTTTTTCTGACAGAACTACCTATCGTGAATATATCAAGCAGGCTTTCGATCCGGTTGAGGTGACTATCGGTGGAAGTCCTGTGCGCGTATGGTCACGGACCGTCTCGACGACCGACGCCTCCATGGAGGCAAGGCCTGACCCGCTTAACCTGTATATGGTAAATCAGGGGGGACTAGCATATTTATCGAACGATCAGGGCCTTCTCGAAATGCAGCTTCGTCCAGATACCGCTGCAGAGCCACTGACCAGGGCTGCCTGGCGGTGCATGACACCATTCGGTGCTCGGGTCGAGGACATCGTCAGTATAGTTTCCGGGAAGCGAGGATCTATGCTGAATTTTCTAGAAAAATCAGAAAAAGTAACTATCGTCCAGACGAAAGAAGCAGATATATTAGCCAATTTTTACCTTTGTATCGAGTAACCCACAGCGCTGTGGATTACCTGTTGACAAACTTATGACTCTCAGGAGAAAAAATGTTC
>JBBTUM010000048.1:0-2594 GCA_038063795.1 Patescibacteria group bacterium
AGAAGTACGCTGAGGAGCTCGGACTCGACTGGCGAGAGGCGTATATCGCGACCATCGATGACCTCGGCGTGAAGAACATCAGACTTCCGGTGTATTGGGACGATATCGAGCCACAGCCAGGAGCGTTCGATTTTTCCGACTACGCATGGATGCTCAAGGAGGGAGAAGGACGGGACGTCAAATTCATCGTGAATATCGGGCGTCGTTTGCCGCGGTGGCCTGAGTGTCACCAGCCCGCATGGACTGGCGCGCTGTCTGAAGCGCATGTGGATGCGAGGCATCTTGTCGCGGCACAGACGGCCTTCGAATATTTTAAAGAATTCGGTTCTATCCAGTATTGGCAGCTTGAAAATGAGTATTTCTTCCCGTGGTTCGGTCTTTGCCCGAAAGCGAATCCCGCTCTACTGCAGGAGGAGATCGCCTACATCCGCGAGCGCGACTCGCGACCCGTCATCCTGACCGATTCCGGTGAGCTGAACAGTTGGCGCAAGGCTGCTCAGCATTCAGATCTTCTCGGCGTGACGATGTATCGCGTGGTCTGGAGCAAATATTTCGGGTATGTCAGATATCCCTGGCCTGCGGCATTGTATCGTGCGAAGGCTGCCTTCGCCGGCAAGGACCCCTCGAACATGATCGTCGCCGAATTGCAGGCTGAGCCCTGGCCGTCCCACTTCCAAAGTGTGACAGTGATCAGTCCGGACGAAGCAGCCAAGTCATTTTCACTCCGTCAGTTCGAAACGAACGCTGAGATCGCGCGACGAACCGGTTTCCGCCAGGCGTATTTCTGGGGAGCCGAATGGTGGTACTGGATGCTGAAACAAGGGGATGCGAGCATGTGGGAAAAGGCCCGCGAGATTCTTAAGACCGACCCATGAGTCAGGTCTCCCGTCATACGATCCTTGTCGTGTGTGCCGTCGCAGTTCTTGCGACCGGGCTCCTTACAATGCTCTTGCTTGCGGCTGCGAATTACCCCGTGCAGTGGCGGACGGAGCTCAATGCCGAACGCCGGCGTTATCTTGAGGTCATCGCGCAAGCAGTGGAATACTACGTGTTGGATCGCGAGGAGCTCGATCTTGATATTCCCTCCGAGCCGGCGATGATCGCGAATCGTTCTGAGTGCGCTGTGCGATGTCCGGCATTGGATCGCGATCTGCCCTGCTATAATCTTGAAGCGCCACTGGTGCCTGGGTATGTTCGTGAGTTGCCGCAGGAGCCGCTCAAGCCGTCCGATTATAGTACAGGATTTTATATTGTTCGTGACGTGTCGGGGATCACGCTGGGCGCCTGTTACACGTTTTATGGCGAAGATGTCACCGTGCATCTCGCAGTCAGCCCCCTGTAGGGACGGTATTTGTGATTTTTTCGGAATCTGTTATAATAAATCACAAATCAAAATAAAACCGTCCCTAACCTATGCAAAAAAATAAAAACAGGGAGGCAGCGCTGAAAACGCACAGTATACGTTTCTGTAGATCGGTTTTGATACACCGATTTTTTTATATTTTCGCATGATCGAGAGGACAAATCTTCGGATCAATCTGATCTTTACGGTATGGTTCTTGGCGGTAGCGGTGATACCGTCCGCCCTTGTGGCGTATTTTTCGTTCGTGTTTGAAAGGAATCAGGTGGAGGCCGCGGCCCAACGTCAGCTTGCGGTCGCATCACGGCTGAAATCGGACCGCTTGAGCGGTCATGTGATTGATACGCTGGTGCGGCTGCGCGATATTGAGCATCGTTTTGCGTTGCAGCAAGGCGGAACTGCCGGCCTTTTTTCACTTCTGGATCTGCTGGAAGAAGATAATGCTGTCCCGTTGTATTTCGTCGAGAATGGAAGTGTCGTGTACCCCGAAGGTGCGCCTGAGGGGGTGGGTCTTTCATGGCTCGGTGAACTTCCGAAAGACCTGCCTCATGCTCGGTTGGTCTCAGGCGCACTGGTCATAGCATATCCGTGGCCCGGAGAACAACAGTGGCTGGTGTCCGTTCAGTCTCGTGATCGCGTTGACGCGCTTCTCTATAGTGATATCAATGACAAGCGTTTTCTCAGCCGCTCAGGCCTGGCGGGAGCTCCGGATGATATCGGCCGCACTGCAGATGTCGTCGTATTTGATTCTGACGCGTATGCACTGAGTCGCTCGCTCATGATCGAGAACGTGAGTGACGCGAGTTCTTTGAGTCCTGCGCTCGCTGCATGGATTCTCGGGAGTCGTGATAGCGTTCTGTCGGTTTGGACGGTGCTGCGCGACGGACGGGAGGTTCTGCTCCATGCACGACGGGCCACCCTTTTGGATCATGAGATCACGCTGGTGCTGACGCAGGATACCGCTGAGACCATGAGCGGACTGTATGAGAATCTACGTGGCGCCTTTTTGACCTACATCTTTATCCTCATTTTTGTGTTGATCTTCCTGTATATTTTCGTCAGAAATGTGAGCTCTATCGTCGTGAAACCGATCCAGAAAACGATACAAGAGCTTGAGACATCTAGCCGGAAGTTCCAGCAGAGCATCGGGGCAACACTCGATGTCATGAAGCGTCAGGAGCAGGGCTCGGTAAGCCTTTCGAAGAGTTCAAAGGCGCAACACGCCGATATCAGA
>JBBTUM010000049.1:0-8255 GCA_038063795.1 Patescibacteria group bacterium
CGGTTATGATTATGGCTATGGTTACGACTTTGGTTATGGCTATGGCCAAACCCCCGGATTGATAAGATATTCACGTGCTCGAATTTTTGAACGAACGAGCCTGGTCAGTTCATCCGTCTTCGCGTTCTGGAAGCTGGTGACGACGGTCGTGACTTCTCCGTTTTCGATCGTCACCTGTGTCTTACCGTCGTACGGAAACCGCTCATACACTGCCTTGCACAGATCGCGGGCGAGATTATACGCATGCGGCATATGATTCGCGGTTTCACTCGTTGCATAACCGATCATGATCCCCTGGTCGCCAGCTCCTCCGTCGTCAACGCCTCGGGCGATCTCAGGACTCTGCTTTGAGAGGCGAAGCACTGTCTGAAAACCAGGCCCAACGATACCATCGACGATCTTTACGATATCAACGGCGCATGCGCTCGTGACTTCACCGCTGACCGTTACCGCGCCATGGCCACCCATGACTTCTACGGCAACGCGTGCATGCGGATCCAACGCGAGATATGCGTCGAGGATCGAGTCGGCGATATGATCGCATATCTTGTCAGGATGCTTTGGCGAGACGAACTCACAGGTTTGAATGCTCATAGCGTTATGTTAATTGCTAAGTACCCGCCCGTAGCCCACTGGGCTACGGGCGGGTTATGATGCATACCTCAGAGCAAGCAAATAGAATCGGACGAAAACACTATCCGGCACTGCACCTCGCCGTCCCAGAAGTCTGCGGCAATGACGATGTCATTCTTCGTGATCGGCTGCACGGAGCCGTTGACACCTCGTTTCCGAAGCTCGGCCTCGACGCTTTCGAACCATGCGAAGTTTTCGTCAATCGCCTTTTGATGCGCCTCCTCGTTCATCCGAACGATCGTTGCAAGATCGTGCATGTAACCCCTCCTTATGAGTGAAATACCCTCCTTCGCATGAAGCTTCCTCCTTCGCTCCGCCAGACGGCGGAAGCTTCGGAGGACAAGTCGGAGGGTTGTTCCGACATTTCGTCGGAACAAAAAAATACCCTGCCACAAGGTATTGAAAGAGTTACCTTAACGAACAGTAATATCTTTCCCATAGTGGGCTGGAGTTAGCACCTTGATCCGACGTCCGCCATCGGGCGGATCGGAGCAGGTTGCTGGAGTGTCATAGGGCCATTCCCTCGACTCACTCTTGATAGTATGCTGCTGTTAAAGTACGACCTAGTCACTATAGCACGGCGGGAGAAATCGTCAATAACTCACGTCCGGCTGAACGCCCCCTGCGTTCTGCATGGTGAACATCGCCATGATCGGCTTCTCATCGGCATCAACGAGCTGCGAGTCCTCAAGCTGTTTGAAACGGCCGTTGCCATCGTCCACATAGAGCATCGCGAAAAAGGTACTCTCACCCGGCGAAGCTTGTAAAGATTCGATGACGACGCCCTTCGTCTCGCCAGCAGGCAAGAGTCCGCTCATACCAACGATGACGCCAGGTTCTCCGAAGAGGTCATCGCGCAGAACCACGAAACCCGGCTCAGCAAAAACCACGCGCTCGATAAGTACCAGCGTTCCTTCCTGCCGTGACGCCACCTCGAGCGCGTACTCGCCTTCCTGTATCCGCTGCAACGGTCCCGATGGGTGCGGTATCTCGGCTGGCTCGCCTGACACAACATCCTGTAGGTCCGCTTGGGGCGTACGTTTGACGGTGGAGAAGTAGGCCATGAAACCGACAAGTACGAACAGCGGAGCGATAATGATGATGGATCTTGATCTCATGGGAAACATGTTCCTTATGTTCCCAGAAATTGGAACAAAAAACAACCCCTCATCCCGCATCCGCTGACTGGCGGCATGGGATGAGGGGGCAAAAAACTCACTCCGCCAGATCGAGACGATACACATTCGTCTGATGCTGAGTGAATCCGAGTCTCCGGTACAAGGCGTTCGCCGCTACGCGGGATGGATTGCTCGTCAACTCGACCCTGCGATATTCTCCGCGGCGTGCCCTCTCGATGAGCATCTCGGTCAGTCTGCGGCCGATACCGCGCCCCTGGAACTGCCCATCGACGATGACCTCCTCGATGCGTCCCTCGATGCCTGCCAGCTTGAAAACAGGACAGAGCAGCGCCATACCGACGATCGTGCCGCCTTCGCGGGCAACAAGCAGAAAGCTATTGCGTGACGTCAGCCAGATGTCTTGATCGGTGACCATACAGGGCTGTTTCGTCAGCTGCTCCATAAGATGCGCGATCGAGTCGCGCTCGGCCTGTGATATCTCTGACGGGGCTTTGGGTGTAAAGAACTGGTACTCGATCAAGGGGAGTCTCCTCATGAAGATCGACCATTAGAAAACAACACAGAAACGTATCATGTTGCGTCTGACCAGTCAACCGAAAGCGACGCGAAGTCGTTCGAAAATTGCGATAGCTTCGCTACTTCGCCCGTCCTGCCACCACACGCGCGTACGGAAAATAAGAAAAGACTCCGGACCGACGTCGGTCCGGAGTCTCGAACTACTTCTCGAATTTCAGCTGCGGCTGATCTGAGCTCTCACGGAGATAGCGCTGCCAGAGCTCCTCGAGCCACACGTCGCGTGCTGGCGTCGGTTGCTTCTGTTCCCAGTCGCGGCACTGCACCATGAAGATGCAGTTCTTGCAGTGGTTGCCTCGTGGCAGCCGTGGGTAGAAGATGCCATCCGCAACTCCCCTCGGATGCAAAGTCGTCAGCGGAGCCTCGATGAGGTGTGGCTGACGCCGCTCGAGAATGGCACGCACGAAGGTTGACGCCTCAGCGAGGTACCCGTTGAACGTATCGATCTGTGCTGCGGTCGCGAGACCAGCCTCCTGCTCCTTGCCGGAGATCAGGTTCTCGATCCTGATCGAGCGCAACGGTTTGCCGTGGAACCGCTCGTTCTTCAGCACGAGCTCGTAGGCCAGCTGGTAGAAGATCGGCTGCAACGAGCCCTGCACCATGATGTCAGCCTCGGCACCCATCTTGTAGTCGATGATCTCGACGTGGTCAGGATACTCGTCGATCCGGTCGATCTGACCCGAGAGTGAGTAACACCGCCAGGCAAGTCGGCGGAAGCTGTGCTCGGCCTTCGCGCCGATGACGACGCCGTTCGCGGAAGGCTCTCGATGCTGGATATGACGACCGTAGAAACCGGCAAGCATCTCCCCGCCTTTGTGGAACCAGTACCCTGACTGATTGCCGTTCTCCCAGGCGATCGATACCGGCCTCGAGATTCGCGGGTCATAGCTGCTCGGCCCGTGCTCGCTCTGAACCACGCCGTTCCAGAAATGCTTCCACTCGCTTGCGAAGCTCTCGGCCGACTTGTATCGGACGCTGAAAAAACGGTAGGCCATGAAATGCAATGCCGATCCGACCGCCAGCATAGTTGCCGTCGGGGCTCTCAGGGAGAGCACGTACTGAAACCAGAACTGCAGCGGACACGTGTAGAGCGTCGTGAGCTTCGAATAGCTCCACGTGTTCCAGATGTCGGTGGAACGACTTCGCTCCTGAGACATGAGAGGGCTCCTCGTTTTTGATGTGTTATGGAATGTACGTGACACCTTTGTGTAGCAAATGTCAGCCAAAATAGCAATACAAGCACTTGACAGAGGGCATATTTTAACGTATAAACAGCTGTTTTGACCTTTCACAGTAACTGCCTCAAAAACGCATTCCGTTCCTATGGAGGAGCACAGTAATGCAGATAGACCGAGAGGTCGTCCGCTCTGTCGGACGCCTAGCAAGCACTCTCTACGCTGACAAGGTCAGCACGTCCGAGGGCTGGTCGTCCTGGGCCAGGAGCAACACGCGCCGCCTCGAGAAGATCTTCGGCTATACGCAGCTTACGGGCATGCCTGCGGTGTACACCCTCGTGAAGCCTTTCTTCCACCCAACAGAGCCGCTGATCGGCTTCAACTACACGCAGACAGCGCACAACACGCTGCACGAGTTCCCGGGCGGCTGGACGTCGGCTATCCGCATCTGTCGCGGCATCGTCTTCGATGGAGGCGGCTCGCTCGTCGCACTCCCCTTCCCGAAGTTCTTCAACTACGGCGAACACGAGGAGACCAGGAATCTCCCGAACGAACCGTTCGAGGCGACGGTCAAGCACGACGGCCACCTCGGCATCATCTTTCAGTACATGTCGGGTTTTCATCTGACCACTCGCGGCGACTTCGGAAGCCGAACCTCGCTCCTCGGCAACAAGATGCTCGCGAAATACGTCGCACGGCCCGAATGGGCCTCATGGTTTCCGCTGGAGGTGACCCTTCTCGTGGAGATCATCCATCCACAGACGCAGGTCTACGTCGACTATGGCGGCGCGGAACAGTTCACCATCATCGGCGCCTACCACAACCTCACCCTGCAGGACTATAACTACACGGGACTCACACGGCTCGGGGAGCTGCTGAGGCTGCCGGTGTCCGAGCGCTGGACCGGTAAAGGCATCGACGAGCTGGTGATGCTCATGGCCGACCGCTCCGTCGAGAACCAAGAGGGGTATGTCGTCCGATTCGCGAGCGGTCTCCGAGTCAAGCTGAAGTACCAGACCTACATCGGGAAGATGGTCGCTGACAAGCTCAGCTACACTTACCTAATGCGGCGCTGGATGACCGGAAATCTCCAGCGGATGCTGGACACGCTTCCCGAGGAGCTCTACGAAACGGCGCTCCGCATGGTCGGCCAGATCTTCGTCACCATGAACGGTACCGGGACACCCCAGGAGAAATGGCGTCGCCTCTACGAGATCCTCCCCGAGGATCAGTCGACGGCCTACTATCAGGGCGTCTGCCGCGAGTTCGTGAAACACATGATGCACGTCTGACCTCCCCCTGTCTGGTCCAAAGAAGCCGCCTGGCTTCCAAAGATCGGGCAGGGGTTTTTCTTTTCCCAAGGATCCTTGACCTTTGTGTAAAAAATGCCTATAGTACCCGGTCACGAACATTCACAAAAAAACGTTCTCACATACCGCGGAGGTGCGGAAAAATGAACGCAAAGGAACGTCTGGCGCGACTGACGAAAGTACTCGAAGCAGCGAAAGGACGTGACATACTCATCGTCCTGACGCAGCTCGACCCTGATGCCATCGGCGGTGGACTCGCTTTCAAGTTTCTGCTGAAGAAAGGCTTCGGCATCGACGCCGCGATCGGGTATTTCGGTGCCGTGGGCAACCAGCAGAACAAATCCATCTTCAACCTGTTTGACCTCGGCCGAACGCTCAAGCCGTTGACGCCGGAAGACCTGTCCGGCGATGCGCTAGTCGTCCTCATCGACTCATCGGCCGTGGACGACTCACGCGTCGGCGTCACGCTGAATCCCCGGATCGTCGTCGACCACCATAGCGGCACAACGCTCGTCGAGGGCGACAAGACATTCATCTGGGTCGAGGACACCGGCTCCGCGACCACGCTGGTGACCGAGCTCATCCGTGCGAAGGGACTCGCCTGCGAGGACGATGAGGATCGGACCGTGTTCATCCTCGCTTCGCTCGGGGTCTACACCGACACAGACTCGCTCGTGGATGCGGGAAAGCGCGATCTCGAAGCCTACGCCTGGCTCGGCAAGTTCTACGAGCAGACCGAGCTCATCACGCTTCTGCGGTATCGCCTGAGCCGGTACTACTTCGAAAACCTCACGCACGCACTCACGCACAGAACCATCGAGGGGCCGCGGCTGGTCGCGAACGCCGGCATCATACGGCCCGACGAAGGCGACGATCTCGCCATCATCGCGGACCTCTTCATCCGCATGGAGGGCATTTCGCTCGTCGTCGTGTGGGGACTGATACACGATCCCGACCGCCCCGGATCCGACTGCGTGCGCCTGAGCGCACGCAGCACGGACATCTCCATGTCGCTCGGCAGCTTCCTCCAGGACCGTTTCGGCGCCGGTGGCGCGAAACTCTCCCAGGGAGGCAAGGGCATCGGTGGCGCGCAGTTCAAGCCGCGACTGACCTGGGACGGCACACAGGTACGAGGCCAAGAACTTCTCGGTCTCATGGGCACTCGCATGGAACAAATCGTTTTCGCTGAGTAGCAATCGAGCCCAGCACCACTCCGACATTCCGTCGGAGTGGTGCTGGGCTCTTTTCTTCCTTGACATGAACACCCCATCGGCGTAACGTCTGACGGGTGAGGACCCTCACGGCCTGCACAAAACCCTCATCTATAGGAGGAAAAGCGTGGACACGTTCGAAAGGGTCAAAAAACTTGTCGTGGAACAACTCGGCGTCGATGAGGACGAGGTGAAGCTCGCTTCGAGCTTCACCGACGATCTCGGCGCGGACAGCCTGGACCAGGTGGAGCTCGTGATGGCTCTGGAGGAAGAGTTCAAGATCCAGGTGCCGGACGACGACGCCGAAAAGATTACGACGGTGGAAGCCGCCGTGAAGTACATCGAGACCCATGCCTCGACTCCCTGATCGACCTTATGCTCGCACCCGACCACGGACCCCCATCCGTGGTCATTCTTTTTTTCGGCAACAAAGGGTCGAATACACTACAACGTTGCAAAGACAAGACAACAAAAAAATGGCATACTATTGCTATGCGAGATCTCTATATAATTCTGGGATATGGCGTCCCTAAAGATATCGTGAAGGACGGAGGATATCGGCGTTACCTGACAGCCGTTCTTGAGGCGATCAATCGCGCGAAGAAAAAAACCAACGCGCAAAAAACTTGCATCATCTTTTCAGGCGGCCTGACCGACTGCAGGAAGCCCTTCAGACGAACAGAAGCGCGAGAGATGATCAAACTCTTTCGGTTCATCGCGAACCGTTCGTCCGCGCGCGGTAGCGCGCGGAAATGGCAGCTGATCCCAGAAGCTCGAGCGCTTTCTACTGTAGAGAATCTCGTCTTCACCAAAACACTTTTAAAGAAACGCGGCATCGAGGCAGGACACATCAACATCTTCTGCGAGTACACACGCAGGAGGCGTGTCGGAATTCTGGCTCGAAAGATGTTCGGTCCTCAATACAAGATCGCCATTCGCGCGATCGACTTTGACACCGGACCGAACCGCTTCGCTGAACCGAAATTCCTGAGAGACAAGGAACGCGCTCAGCTCCTCGAAGCCCGGAAAGCGCTCCAGAGCTCTGCGTCTGCGAAACAACATCATAAGCTCATGCAGGACAAGATCCGCTTCCTCAGAAATGCAAAAAATATGAGCCACTCGGAGGCAGTTGCTCGATGGTGGGCATCGCGAATGCAACATGCGGCGCCTCATTGACGCTCGCGTGCTAAAATCGGCTCAGCGTTTCAGATAACCGCTCCTGGAAATTCGTCACCGCTGCCGCATCGCGCGTCCACTCGGCAAGCAGGTGATCATCATACACGACAGCATCCGGAACTTCATAGAAACGGCGCATCGCCCGGTCGGCAACGGCGAGCGGCTGCATACCGCGCTTGATATACTCCCGCCGTGTCCGATGGTTCGTCCGGAGATACAGCTTGCCGTTAGAGATAACGCCGATGAAATGGTCGCCCTGATAGAGCGCCCAGTCTCGAAAAAAACGCTTGCACTGAATCCCCTGCATGAAGCGCAGAGCGTGGAGAACTCTCTCTTGGAGAGCATTGGATTCCATGGCTCGCCCCGTTTAATGAGGAAGCCTAACACCTTCGTCATACTCCGCTGGCACGGCGTGTCAAGCCAGGCTCAGAGGGGCGCAGACCTCGCGCTTGCTGAGTGGTCGAGCTTTTTTCACCGCGCCTTGCGACCGCGAAAAAAAGCGCTGATACTCCTAACGCGCCGCAACAAGGACGCTCCACTCCTCCGTCTCGTAGACCGAGAGCCACTCGAGGCTTTCCAGTAGGCGACGAGGTATTGATATCGTAAGCTCTGCACCTCCGTTCGGGTAATTGTCGACCCAAAAAAACAATAGATATTCATCAGACCCGGGAGCACGATACAGGGCGAGTGCGTCAATCGGCGGCTCTCCTTCTGCGGTGATCGCATTGAACTCTTCCGGCGTCTGGGCGGTACTCAGGCGACGCACAAGCTCAAAGCGCCGCGAGAACTGGGAAGCATGATGGCTATAGTGCTGGTTGAACGAGATGAAGTATGACAAAGGCAATAGGCTGCTGACCCGCGGGACATCGCTCACGAGCCATGTCCGCTCGAGGTAATCCGGCACCGACGACGTGATAGCGCGAACGAGCGAGGCATCAGTAGTATGATCGAGATTCTGCTGCAACTGTACCCGCACTTTCGGATTGTCCAAAAAACTGACGAACGGCATCTCGGAAATGAGGACGAGGAACACGAGAA
>JBBTUM010000050.1:0-4615 GCA_038063795.1 Patescibacteria group bacterium
AGCAAGACCTTACGCCCCTCGTACACAAGCCCTTTGTCACAGAACGTCTTCAGCACCCACCAGACCGACTCCATGTACGTCGTGTCCATGGTCTTGTATGCGTTGTCAAACTCGATCCATCTCCCGATGCGATCGACCATATCCTTCCACGCCGCAGTATAGGTCAGCACTTCGCTCCTGCAGGTCTCATTGAATTTATCAATGCCGAGCGCTTCGATCTGTTTCTTACCGGAAATATTCAACTTTTTTTCAACGAGGTTCTCGATGGGCAGACCGTGGCAATCCCAACCCCAGCGCCTGCGAACCTTGTAACCTTTCATGGCCCAGTAGCGAGGCACGACATCCTTGATGACCGAGGACAAGATATGCCCGTAATGCGGGAGGCCGGTCGCGAACGGAGGGCCATCATAAAAACCGTAATCCCCCTGTGGGGACTCCTTACTGAGCGACTTTTCAGGAATACCCTCCTTCTTCCAAAACGCAAGTATTTCCTGTTCTTTCTGCGGGATATTCAGCATACTGCAATGTGTATCTTACCTTATAAATCGGGACTTTTCAATGAAGCCCTGTCATTCTGGAGCGAACGGAGTGAGCGATAGAATCTCCTGATAGCATCAATGGGATTCTATCGCCTCGTCCTCAAGGACTCGGCTCCAGAATGACGACGAGAAATTAAGCTCGCGATGGACTGGACAATTATTGACAAACTCGAATATATCTTGTATTTTTAACCGTCGCCAAATTGCGGCATAGTTCTCTGAAATCAAACGCTCGATTCATTGGCCATTGGCCGAGGAGGAGATCGTGAACGAAAGAAAGAGGATCAGTCGAGAAGTGATCGGCAACATTGTGGATTTCGCTGCTGGAGTATTCTACGGTTCCTTAGGTAGTTTTCTCTTCATTCTGGCATGGGCCATCGCATTCTTAGTTGGCTTTCGAACAGGATCAGTCCTCGAGAAGATATATGGCTTGACCCGAAAGCGAAAAGTAGCCTGCATAACTATCGGCATCTTTGCCGGTCAGCTACCTATGTGGCTTGCATACTCAACAATCTTTGAGCGCAATCTGCTTTGGTTGGTACTCGGGCCCAGTATCACAGCTCTGAGCTTCCTTGGAGGTGTGCTCAGCCATATGGTCACAAGTTATTTCCGGCGACGCAAGAATAGCCTACCTCCTTCCGATACCGGTTCCGCCGCCATGCCGCACAAGCGTAACCCAACCGGCAAAGAGCAAAATGACGGGCTCAAATACGTCGCAAAGGCCACGAGCTGAGAACATAATATCGAGGAGGAAGTCATGAGATTCATCTGCACATTGCTTGCACTCGCGCTCGCCTTGTTCATAGGCTGTAGCAACCCGGAGCGCGATGTGCTCATCGCGCAGCAGCTTGAACATGGCGAAGGAGTACGAATCTGTACGAACCTACGGCCTCCCGACGGCGGGATGCAGATGTGCTTCGACAGCAAAATTAGCTGCCGAGATGCTTGGGTTATTACCCCAACCGCAAACCCTGAGCAGACCGAGTGGTGCATCAAGCTAGCGAAAGAGCAGCTCCGCACAAAAACCGCGATCTCCTTCACGGGAGGCGCACAGGGAGCAAAACTCTGGATCACTCCTTTGCGAGGGTCAACACAACCACTCGCTGAATTCGCCTTCGACCATACCTGGATGGTCGGCTCGGTCGTTTTCGATCCCGGCAACGACTTCGTGCTGATCGGCCTCGATCAACTCTAGAGCGCGCAAAAAAGCGCCTCAACTCGCACACGAGACCCCGCGAGTATAAATAAGGGGTCTCTTTTCATTGAAAATGATTGACAGTATGATGAACAAGTGTTATTTTCGAGTATCGTCTTTGGACTTTGTTCTCTGAAATCAAACAACTATCTGGGAGACCACTATGGGGCCCGCGACAGCAAGTATCTACGCTCTACTCATGATCTTCGCCTACTATGGCCAGATCTCGAAGCTCATCCGGACACGAAACTCAGACGGACTATCGCTGCAGCATTTCACGCTCGCGTGGATAGCTGTTGCCATCCGCATTTCGACCGTCGGTATGCTGATCTACGAAACCAAGAGCGCTACTGCCATAGCCCTCGCCGTGGCCGAAGTGGTCGTCTTCTTCGGCCTTCTCGCAATTATCGCGCTAACCTGGCGTTACCGCCGTCTCCAGAGGAGAGCGTCGTGAGAGAAAACCGCCTCAGAGAAATCGGGATCCCGGGTGCCCGCAGCGCCAGTACGTTCTGGATCATAGCTATCTTCGGCGCTTTCATAACGGCCACGGTAGCCACCCTGAGCAGTACTCCTCCGGATAGAAGAACGCTTCTCCTCATGCTCGGCATCACATGCCTTTCGCTCATCCTCGCGATACGCGCCTCGGCGATCCGCTGGCTCAACGCGGACCTCATCGAGCACGAAGAGGGAATGGAGGGCGCCAAACGCTATACCATCAGCTGGGACTCAAAGGACACGAGCAACGGGTTCCTTTATGTGGCCCTGCGGGAGCTGCCAGGTGTTGAGATCCACTCCACTGGACCTGACCACGTGATCCTCTACATGCATCCTGGGAGGGCCCGCCATATAAAAGATATTCGCCCCGACCTAACGATCGAGGAAGACGTTCAGTACCAACTCCTCTAGTCTCTTCAAGCAGCTAGATCATGCGCGCCAACTCACCCTTCCCACAGGAGGCAGCATGAAAGAAAAAAAAGGCGGCAAGGAGTACCTGGTGCGGCAGATCGCCCGCAGCAGGAATGGAAACCCAGCAGCACGTGAACTCGTCCGCTCACATCCGGCCATCGAGGTCATCGAGTCAGGCGGCGTCTCGGAGGCCGCGATCGTCCGTATGACGGAATCGACTGTGGAACGGGTCAGGAGGCGCAACACGCACCTCGCCATCGTGGAGCATCGCTAGCGCAAGCTAGCAAACTCCCGAATCGTTTCAAAGGACCGGGCAAGCACCCCTTTCAGGGAATCGCTTGCCCGGTCCTTTAGCTATGTTCGTGCAAAAAACACTGTTGCCGGCGTATATACCGCTTACAATTCCGAAGCAACATCTTTTCATCGCCAAGCATCTTACCCGGTTTCTTGCCCTCGGGCAGCAATCCATAGAGTCCAAGGTCATTATGCCAGCAGCGGGAGTTACTCCGTGCGTCGCGATGCTTTCGAAGCCCATCCCGAAGACGTTTCACCTCCCGACGCAACTGTCCTTGCGCCATCTTCTCGACATCAGTATCGCGTACTCGAGCCATAGAAACAGTGTAGCATACGCGACGATTTCACAAAAACAAAAAAGACCGGTAAGCATGGGGCCGGTCTTTCTTGCGTCCTAGAACAGGAGCGAAAACATATGCTGCCAGACATTTCTGGCCTGCTTCTTTGCGCGCGGCATGTAAAACTTGTTCTTCTGGCTCCTGAAGCTAAACAGGTACGACTTCTTTGACGTGCGTTTCAACATATCTATAACATCTTTTTAATTTCTTCGATCGTGTAGCGCTTGGTGCGTTGAAAATTTTCTATCTTTTTAAGAACCGCGAGTCCCCGATCCCGATCGTACAAGCGGTATCCTCCAATGCTTCTTGCGTCTTCGGGCAAGAGGCCTTCTCGAGTGTAAAAGTTGATGGTCGAGGGAAGTATCTGATATGCGCCGGCCAGCTCACCGATCTTGACGAGTTTGCGCTCGCGGGCCTCACCTGTTGAAACAACGCGAACACCAGCGGCGCTGTATTTTTTGTTTTTGTTTTTCATAGGTGTCGTCCGATGCGTTTCTGCGCACCAGCGTCCTCTCCCCTGTTATTCAGGGCTGTAGACAGTATAAACCATAAACTAAGAAGTGTCAAGTACTACTTTTTACTTCATACTTTATGATTAACGCGAAATGCCACGTAGATACAAAAGCGGCCCCGTCCCGACGATACGTCGGAACGGGGCCGCGCTCTATACTTGGCTTTTACTCCTGGACCGAAAGACGGGCCTGTATCTGAGTCAGTACCTGTGAATCCTCGCGCAACCGCTCGATGTAGGTAACTTGCTCGCGATTGATGCGTATCGAGCTGTCTGGCCCATAAAACTCATCACCCTTCTTCACGAGCTGCGGCTGCTGAACGACACGGGGCTCTCCCCCCTCCTCGAGCGGCGGCAACTGCTGATCGACAAGCTGCATATAAAACACGTTCGTGAGCATAATATTTTCGCGATCCTCGCGCTCGATCGTGCCGAAGAAAGACTGGCCTGTGTTCAGAAATATAGCGTAGTATGCCCCGCGGTCTGACTGCATGCCGAAACGCGGCGTCAGTTTTGAAAAGTATCCAAGTAAGCCCCCCAACACGATGATTACGACGACAATGATACCGCCCCGAAGGAACGGACTCACTTTTTTTTTCGCTTTGGGGATGATGCCGCTGCCGAATTCAGGCAGTGCGTCAGTCAGCGCCTCAGACTCTTGCTTTGGCGGAATTTTTTTTGCACGCGAGGTCATTCGACTCGTGCGCGAAGGAAATGTTGATTCTGGCATGGCACTCAGTATAATCGAAATACAGCGTTCGTCAATATTTGCTACATCACCTCAGGCGCTGAAATCCCCAAAGTCGCCAGCACATCAGCGACAACGAACCGA
>JBBTUM010000051.1:0-6018 GCA_038063795.1 Patescibacteria group bacterium
TGACAAACTGATGACTCTCAGGAGAAAAAATGTTCAGAATCTTTGGTCAGATGATCGTACGCTGTTTGATTTTATGCTAATTTTAGCCACAAAAGAGCATTGACGATGTCGTTTTTTTGTGATATACTTATCCCGTAAGGTCAAAAGCCTTAATGGTTCTAAAAAAATTACCCTAAACATCAGTTTTTTGGAGTAATTTTTTTCTTTTTCACTACTCGACTAGGGATAACCTATCTATCCCACACACTGGAAACAAAAATAAAAGTATCCAAAAGGTAAGTCCTCGCCCTTAAAAGCGGAGATGATACCGATAAGAGCGGTGGAGAAGAGATCATTCAAATAGCTATCTGAGTTAGGGCGATAGCACAAGTGCTTTTAAAAGCTAAAATCTTATACTTCTGACATTGCGTCTTGTGGGGATACTCGGGGGAGTCACCCGGTTCCTCAGAGCATCCCCGCAAGTCCTATGCCGGAGATAAGTAGCTTTCAAAGGCATAGGGCCGCAATAGCAGCCAAAAAACACATATGTTTCGTGGTTCGCAGATGCGGTCCTTCTTTTATCCAAAAAATTTGGTGTTCGTTCCTAGAGGCTGGACATGGAACCCGATGTATAGTAGACTTCCCTCGAGAAAAATCGGTCTAAACTTATATGAAAGTCGATAAAGAGTTTCTGATTGAACAGCGCGCAATGCTCGAGGAACGTAAAGGTCAGCTCTTGCGTGAGCTGAAGATGGACGGTGTCAGGAATATCCACTCTGACGTTGATTTTGATGCGAAGTTCCCGGACTACGGTGAGAAGGAAGATGAGAATGCAGCTGAGGTTGCTGATTTCGAGGGCAACTTGCGGATGGAAAAGAATCTTGAGATCTCTCTTTTTAACGTCAACAAAGCTCTGAAGAAGCTGGATGAGGGTAACTACGGTCTCTGCGAGAAGTGCGGCAAAATGATCAATCCGGATCGTCTGCGCGCGTTTCCGTCTGCGACCGCGTGCATGGACTGCAAGAAGAAGCTCGGATAGCCATGGCCGCGCGAGTCGTAGCACTCGTTCTGCTCTTCGTCGGCGACCGCCTGCTGAAGAACATGTTATGGTTCACCCCGCCTGATCCCGATCAGGTTTTTTTTATTCGTCCGCTTCTGAATGAAAATATCTCATTCTCACTTCCGCTGCCGGACGTTCTGCAGTGGTTTTTTCTTCCCGCAATCATCATCATTACCGCAGTCATTTTTTTCCATACCGCGCGTCTGTATCGGAAGCACGATATGCTTTTTTTCTTATGGGGTATGATCGGTATCGGAGCCTTGAGCAATCTCATGGACCGCATCACTCTTGGCGGTGTCTTTGACTATATTGACGTCGGTTTCTGGCCGGTCTTCAACCTGAGCGATAGCTACATATTCATCGGAGTTGCGTTCTTGATCGCGCGGGAGCTCTTTGCGAAGAGGAAGAAGGCATGACCATAGAGACAGAAAGACTGATCCTGAAGCCCATTTCTCCCGAATATATCGACGATATTTTTTCGAATTTCACAGAAGAGGTTACGGTACATATGTTCCCGCAGCCGACCGGCAAGAAAGAGGATACCAAGGCGTTCGTCAGGAAATCGATGAAGGAAAATTACGAGGGGACGAACATGCAGATGGTCGTTCTCAAGAAAGACACTGGGGAATTCCTCGGGAACGCCGGTCTTCACGATATTACGAAGAGAGATCCAGAGCTTGGCATTTGGATCAAAAGATCGGCGCACGGCAACAAGTATGGTTTCGAGGCTATCGAGGCGCTCGTGAAGTGGGCGCGGAAAAACCTGATCTACGACTATATCAAGTATCCTGTCGTGAAAGAGAATATCGCGAGCCGTAAGATCCCGGAAGCATTAGGCGCGAAAGTCGCGCGTGAGTTCATCGGCAAGAACGCGCGCGGCGAGCCTATGGATGAGGTGGAGTATCATATTGTGTAGTACTGACGTTTTTTCGTTGTCATCTTGACTGACATCTTTTCTATACTGTCATTCTGGAGGGAGGAGTTTGCGACGACCGATAGAATCTCATTGAAATTTCAATGAGATTCTATCGCTCCCCATTCGACTCCCTCTCGACTTCGCTCGAGGTCGCTCAGGGTCGCTCCAGAATGACGGTGTTTTTACAGCTTATCGGGGTCTCTCATGTCATGCCTGCGTACGCAGGCATCCAGATGAACTAATAACTAAACCTGGATACCCGCTTCCGCGGGTATGACGGGTAGAAGTCGAAATGACGGTTGAGAAAGGGCGTCTGAGTTTGTCACTTGACTCTCATTTGGTTTGGGCGTACAACAATGCAAGGAGGATTAACCAAGTAACCTCGTTTTTTTATGAAAAAGATAACCATCGCCGTTGTTGCCGTGGTTTTTTTGGTCTCGGTGAATTATGCGATAGCGCAGACTTCTTCGAATGCGGTACCATTTAGCGCTCTGTGGGATGCCGTGGATTTTCTTCAAGATCAGATAGATGCTATCTCGTTGACTCCCGGACCAGAAGGGCCACAAGGTCCCCAGGGTGAGCAGGGCATTCAGGGTGAGCAAGGACTGCAAGGAGAACAAGGTCCTGTAGGCCCAGAGGGGCCACAGGGACCTGAAGGTATTCAGGGTGAACCTGGATCCGTCGGCGAGACAAGTTGGGACGAAACCAGAGTTGCATTACTTGAACAGCAGATAGCGGAGTTACGGGATAGGCTGTCTTGTCTCAATAGAGTAGGAACAGATCTGTATTTTGACGGATGTAACATTAATATCAGGAATGGTGCTGGTTCAACAGCATCAGCAAACGGCTTAGGGAATCTGATACTGGGTTACAATGAGGATATTTATTGGGTTCCCACGCCCGCTGTTCGTACGGGATCGCATAATCTAGTTATTGGTCGTTATCAGCAATATATTAACTATGGCGGGTTTGTTGCGGGAGAAGGTAATAGTATTCTAGGTCGTTCGGCAAGTATTTTAGGTGGTACTGGAAATACAGTTGAAGGTGATCAGAATACAATTAGCGGGGGCAAGTCTAATCTTGTATGGGGTGATGGATCTACGGTCGCTGGAGGAGAAGGAAATTGGGCTAATGGTAGTCGCACTACTATCGTAGGCGGAAAGGCACACCATGCTGGGGGCAGTTTTTCAACCATTGTTGGCGGATTCGGAAACATAACATATGCTTCGTATTCGACTGCAACCGGCGGGTATAGTAATGATGCTATTGGGGAGTACTCCACAGTTGGTGGCGGAAAAGATCGAGTAGCTTCAAGCACATTTAACTGGGTGGCTGGCAGCCTTGTCGAAGCGAATTAAATGCTCTTAATCGTAGGAGTGTACTGTCACGAGAAAAGCCTCCAGACATACCCGGAGGCTTTTCTCGTAAAGAACGGTTTCCAAACCCCTATGGATGACTTACGTTATTCCACGCGGCGCCGTCCCAGTTCCAGATATCTCCCAGTTCATTCAGGAATCCTGTGATCTCCCACTGGACGATGTGGCTCGTGGATGTCGGTACGGTACGGTTCAGATCGTTCCAGGTCGAGGTGCCTCGCTCCCATACGATGCCGTTCGTCGTGAGTGCGTAGAGTATATTCGCTTCGTCGTCGATGAAGGCTATGTTACCTGCGCCGCTGATACCACGCGGACCCATCGGTCCTGTGGAGCCTGCTGGTCCTTGCGGTCCGGTCGGGCCTGTCGCGCCAGTGCCCCCGGTTCCTTGACAGTCGAGGACGTTCACGACATTGTCGTCATTCGTATCCTCGGCAATATCTGCGACACCGTCCTGATCCAGGTCCCAGCATGAGATGCCGTCATCACCAGCTATTCCTGCTGCTCCTGCCGCTCCCGTAGGTCCTTGTGGGCCAGCTGGCCCTTGCGGACCTGTGGCGCCTCCTTGAGCACGAAGCTCATTGATCGCATCCCAGATCGCTTGGAAGGGCTGACCGTTCGGCTGCGATTTCGCGAAAACAGCGTTCACCGAGACGAGGAATACTATGGCGACCGCTGCTATAATGACTTTCTTCATGGTAGTCAATATTCGTTAGTGATTAAGAGCCTGTCGGCTATGCATTATATGACGCACGCGTTTAAATTTACTTACACGCAGCGAATGGATTGACAAAGTGCCATCCGCAGCGCTAGTATAGATATTGAAAAGCGATTTGATGTTCGAGGCTATTTTTTACGCCTAGTTATTGATCGGACTCCGGGTCGCTTCGGAGCTTTTTTATTTAACTTCTAAATATGAAATTGGAGAAAATCGCAAAAGTCAATTTCGTCTCAATGGGTCATTCCTGCGAAGGCAGGAATCCAGGCGTCGAAGTACACTTCTGGATTCCGGCTCCCTGCCCGCTCGTGCCTCGCAGTGGCAGGCGGGAAGGCCGGAATGACAGGTTCGGGTCTTCGAATTTTCACCCACAGGGCGATCGCCCTCTGGGTGAGTTTGGGATTTAGTATTTAGAATTTCGTCAGATGCCAATCGAACGCATTATTTCAGTCGCGCTCCGAGGGCTGCAGTCCGAGTGCATCGAAGTTGAGGCCGACGTCTCGAGACACGTGCCTGCCTTCATTCTCGTCGGGCTTCCTGACGCGGCGGTGCAGGAGGCGCGTGAGCGCATCCGGTCAGCCCTCGACAACAGCGGCTATCCTTTCCCGCGGACAAAGGTCACCGTGAATCTCGCGCCTGCGCATATGCGAAAAGAGGGGAGCATGTATGATGTCGCGATCGCGGTGAGCATTCTGCAAGCGCAGGACTGTATTTCGCTCTCAGAGAAAGATTTGCGCGCTGTATTCGTGGGAGAGCTGTCGCTCAACGGCGACCTGCGCCCGGTGAAGGGCGCGCTCTTGACTGCTTTTTTTGCCCGCGAGCGAGGGTTGTCTAGGCTCTATCTTCCAGCCGCGAACGCAAAGGAGGCCTCCCATGTCGAAGGTGTTGAGGTTTTCGGAATTTCGTCGCTTCGGGAACTGGTGGATCATCTGCGCGGGACAATACCTCTGACGCCGGTCGGGTACTCGTCGTTGTCGCGCGTAAGCGAGCAGTATTCGCTGTATGACTTTTCAGATGTTCGGGGACAGCAGCAGGCGAAGCGCGCGCTCGAGATCGCGGCGGCAGGCGGGCACAACGTGCTTCTGAACGGCATCCCGGGTTCGGGCAAGACGATGCTTGCGAAAAGCTTCATGTCTATCCTGCCGCCGCTCGCTGACGAGGAGATCCTGGAAGTCTCGAAGATATACAGCTGCGCAGGACTGCTCACGGCCGAGAATCCGGTCGTGGATGAGCGGCCGTTCCGCTCGCCGCATCATACGGCGTCGGTCGCCTCGGTAGTCGGCGGGGGGACGTGGCCGAGGCCGGGCGAAATAACGCTCGCGCACCGGGGAGTTCTTTTCCTCGACGAGTTTCCAGAGTTTCCCCACGGCGTTCTTGAGGCCTTGCGGCAGCCACTCGAGGACAGGATCGTGACGATCAGTCGCGTATCGGGCAGTCTGCAGTTCCCGGCCCATTTCCTTTTGCTGGCGGCGCAGAATCCGTGTCCCTGCGGCGCATGGGGCGATTCGGAAAAGGCGTGCATCTGTACGCCGCACCAGAGGATGCAGTACCAGCGGCGGATCTCCGGGCCGCTTCTCGATCGTATCGACCTTCACGTCCGGGTATTTCCGGTCAAACGGGAGCGGCTGCTCTCAGAGCCGAACGTCGAGACCTCAGACGATATTCTTCAGCGCGTACGTGCAGCGCGTGAGGTACAGCGAAGCCGCTTTGCGGATAAGGCAGTATGGTTCCTGAACGGCGATATGGATCATAAGCTCATGAAGGAGCAGTGCGCGCTGGATGATGCGACCAAAAGCATTCTCCTCGAGGCGTCAAAGAAGCTGCAACTCTCTGCCCGGTCATTTTATAAAATAATAAAGATCGGCCGCACGATCGCGGATCTATCGGGACACGACGCCATCATTCAGGAAGATGTGATGGAGGCACTGCAGTACCGACCTCAATAGTTTGAGTAAAAAGAGAAGCGGGGGGG
>JBBTUM010000051.1:6028-13483 GCA_038063795.1 Patescibacteria group bacterium
TGGGCCGCACAAACTGGCTCAGTCGTAGAGATGGAGGACACCCTCCTTGATGACCGGGTCGCCGATCTGCGACTTGTCGTAGGTGCAGATCAGAGTGGCCTTCGCCTTCAAGAGCGACCCTAGATCCCGTAGGGAGTCGAGGCTGATGCGCTTGTCGCCATTGAAGATGTCGAGCTTGGTCGACTCGCCGATCTTCCAATCCTTGCCGTCGACCTGGATCTTGAGGTCCTCGTTCTTCACGACGAACTTTCCGGACCCAGAGGCGACTGCGGTGTTCTCGTCGACCGCGAAAAGAGCGGTCGTATCCGCGTCGGCGAAGCTGGTGCCCGTGAAGGCCAAGAGGGTCGCGCCGATGGTGAAGAAGAGCAGGAGCATGGTCCTCACGATTCTCGATCTCATGGTCACAGTGGTCTCCTAATGAGCGCGTCCGAAACCATTTCGGAGCGGACGCTGTACGGTATCGCGTTCGGCAGCGCCTGTCAAGACATATTTAGTTATGTAGCCGTACACTAGGCCATGCCCAGTCTTTTTTTCAGGTCACGCAAGCGGGAGTAAAATCCAGCTGTATGGATCGAATGTAGCTTTAGTTTAAAGGTATCGTAGTGATGCAGCCATTCGTGGAGGAGCGTGTCGAGGAAGGTCTTTGGTGCGAGCGCTTGGCCGCGCGCAGGCGTGAAATTTTGGATATAGATATACCGCGTCCCTTGCTTGTAATAGCCGTACCGTTTGAAGACGATCCTGCCTGCCCGCTTCGCGTGATACTGTCTGGTCGCCGATATCTTGACCTTTGCTTCAGGAATGTCCGCGATAAGGCAGAGGTAGTAAACCAGCGAGGAGCTTAAGCTCTGTCGGTCATCGGTATCGCTTGTCGCGAGCAATTGTTTCGTGATACTTTGGGCTTCTTCCGTCGTTGTCAGGTCCGTTGTGAGAATTCGATTGCTGCGAGTGTAGTTCGAGAGGCGTGGCATGGAGTTAATACTACCCGAGAGAGGAGCTGTTGCCAAACGTCCGGCGCACGGCCATGATTTACTTGTTTAAAGCAAAAAAACTGTTAGTATATCGGTATGCCAGGACGATTCGAAGACAAAATCAGCTTCCTTGATCGATACAAGCAGGAGATCAAGCCTGTCCTCAGCAAAGAAGAAGCTGATCTGTTGGACCATGTGACCGACGGACCTCAGGATCAGGCGCAGATTGACGCGATCCTCGAAAAACAAGAGTCAAAAATTTTTACATGGGAGCGGCCTGACGCCGATACTGACGCCGTGAAGGTGCTTCTCGTCGGGCGCGACCCAGGAACCGCTGTCGGCCTCAAAAGTCTTCTTCGTGCGATGCGGGAGAGCCCACAGATCAGAAGTATCGGGATCTTGATCGACGGAGTGGCGCAGGGATATTTGAGTGGCGAGCTTGATGATTTCCAGCAGATCAATGAGAGTCGTCTTGTTATGCCGGATATTTTCAAATCGGCCGAGGATGCATACGACGTTGTCATCAACACTATGAGTGCGAGCAATAATCCAGCGACCCTGACGATCATGAACGAGGATCTTCTATCGCATGATCGGCCGAACGCCAAGAGCTACCTCGTCTACGAAGCATACGAGGGTAGCGTCGAGCTTCGGCGATTCGCCGAGCAGTTCAAGGATATGGATGGGATATTCTGCAATGACGAGGTTGCGAAGGAAGTCGTACGGTACCATATTCCTGACATTGATCCTGATAAAATATACCCGACCGGTACCGGTCAGACAGACAGCTTGAGGCTGGCGGACGCCGAGAAACTGTATCGTTCCGGGAGGGAACGGCTCAGCATCTCAGAGGAGGCCTTCGTCGTGTCGTATCTTGGCACGATTTCCTCAGCGTATGAGCGACTGAACCTTGACCCCGAGGTCAACGAGAAGAGTTGGGATCGGGCTGTGAGAACGATGATTCGCCTCGCTGAGGAAAACCCCGACGAGTCTTTCGTGCTCTTGTATCGCTATCACCCTCGTGATCCGCTTCGAGAGGAAACCTTCGAGCGTTCGCAGACGCTACGGCTGCCGGAGAATCTTACACTCCGGAAGGCAACGAACGAGCAGGGCGTCACGATCGATGAGACAATTTATGCTTCAAATGCTATCGCAAGTATGACCATGACCGAAACGCTTAAGGCGAAGCACCGGAAGCGACAGGGCATCTACCTCGGTTTCAATGAGGCCGGAATGGGCGGGGAGTATTTGCGTAAGAGTTATCCGCCCGAGATCATCCGAGCGATGGAGATCCAAGGTGGCATGATGAATGTCGGGAGCGATACTGAATTGCTCACCGCATTGCGGCAACTTCGAACCTTGCCTTTGGAACAACCAGAGGCCGATACGCGCGGTTCATCAGCGCAGCGGATCCTGGATGTTTTGCTTAGGGACCAAAAGAAATAAACTGATGTTGAAAAGAGTATCCATCATAGCGCTTTGTATCATCGCAGTCGTTCTGCTGTATGAAAGAAACGCGATACGAGATCTTTTCACGGCACCGAAGCATGATCTGCCCTCGCCTATTTCGTACGCGGATATCGCTCGGCCTGATCCGTCCGCTGTCTCTGACGAGGATACTGCGGGGGCTGTTTCAAATGATCAACAGACGTCGGATACCGAGGAAGGAGATGGAGCGGCGCCTGCGGCAGAGGAGACTCTGGAGGAGAAGCCGCTGGTGGTTTCTGAAAGAAACGCCCTGAATCTCGCGGTGCCGTTTCAGCCGCAGGCGCCGCATGCGAACTGGGATCTGCCATATCAGGAAGCCTGCGAAGAGGCCTCAGTTATCATGGTCGATCACTACCTGCGCGGCGACGATTCACTTACGGCTGATGAGATGGATGATCTCATTCTTGAGCTTGTGGTATGGGAGACAGAGCATGGCTATCCGATAGACGTTTCGGTCGAAGAGCTTGTCAGAATCGTTCAAGAGAAATACGGTTGGCGCGCCCTTGTTCTTGAAACGCTTACAGAAAGCGCTATCCGTGAGCAGTTGAATCTCGGCAGGCCGGTCATCGTGCCGGCGGCAGGAAGGGAGCTTCACAATCCTTACTTCAGGCAGCCAGGCCCTCTCTACCACATGCTGGTCATCAAAGGATACACGACCGACGGGCATTTTATCACCAATGACCCAGGCACGAGGCGTGGGGCTGACTATGTCTATGATCCCGCCGTTCTGCTGGCAGCGGCGCATGATTGGACTGGCGAGGTCGCTGATGGGCCTGCTTTAGGGTTGGTGATGTATAAATGACACATAACGTCATCGAGACCGCCAGTGGCGGAGAGCCGAGGATCCAAATGAATTCAAGAGACGTCATTCTGCCTCGCCCCGCTTCGCGAGGCTCCGCCTTCGGCGGGGCCGTGGGGAGGGAGGATCCGCTAGCTGGCGGAGACGACCGATAGAATCCCATGGGAACTTCAAGGGGATTCTATCGCTCACTCCGTTCGCTCCAGAATGACAGCCTAAAAAATTGGTCGAAATGAAGAGGTTAACCCTCTATTACGTATTCCCACCCCGGCTGCCAGGCTTTTTTGTTTCTCCAATCCTCGGCTATCGCTTGCCCCCAGGTTTTTTTGTTGAGCAAGACTTCCAGTGCAAGTTGCGGAGCTTTATGCGCAAGCAAGGCTACATGCTTGCACTCGTACTTTGTTTTTAAGAAATCGAAGAAGTTATATATTCGTTTCTCGACATTTTTGAGGCTTTCGCCGTTCGGAAACGGCGTCTCGATGTGCTTTGTATAGTCTACATTCGATTCATCGGTTTGATTAAGGTCTCCGTAATTACATTCCCGTAAACGTTTATCCTGTATGATCTTGTATGTATTTTCGAAACCAATCTTCGCGGAGTCAACAGCTCGTTTCAAATCGGAACAAAATAGGGCATCGAAATGCATATGAGTAACCAGCGTGCCGAGTTCTTTGGATTGTTGAATACCTAGCTCTGATAATTCGCCAGGTGCCCAACCGGTGCAGAGATTTTTTTCATTATCGATCGTTGTCCCGTGGACAAAGTAGGTTATTTTTACGCTCATAGGCTACCATTTTTTTAACTCGAGAGCTGTACTATTCGATTTTAGATAGATCACCGTTAATAATTATCGGTTGCATCGCTATGATCTCATCGGTGTATAGTATATCGGGGATATCATTGAGCAGATATATCTTCTTGCCGAGTACATGGGCGAATGCTATTTCAATTAATGCGTTTCCGCCAATGTAGTTTGTAATACCTTTTTTCTCCAAGTTAAGAACAAGGATAGCGTCGCACTCCTTGATCTTGTTGTAGTATCGTATAATGACGTCATCTTTAATCTTGCGCATTGCGGCTTTCCGAAACAGTCCATCGCCATTTTTCTCCTTTTCGGCAATAAATTCCTCCAATGTCAGCTCTCCATTGATGATGCGTTGACTGGTGAAGGGAATATCAACTTTGTGACCGTCTTTTGAAAGCCGGTCAGCGACCTCTTGTATCTTTGGGGTGAAGTCTATGCTTGCGACAATAGCAATGGTCATTGTAATGGTGATATATTTAGAAGCTCCTTACTATCGGAGTGAGGCAAATTTTATCTAATAGTGTTTCCCGAACCCACCGCTAGGTATGTGGTGTTAATGGATATATTATTTGTCTAAGTAACAAATACTGTTAGGTAGCGGGGAGACAGAAGTCATCTCCCCGCTGCTCCCTCCTCTTGTTGCATCACATGAAGTCAGAAGCATATGCTCCTGGTTTAGGAGACTTGGCTCCTTTAAGGTACAGCATGATTTTGCCACACGGCCATCGGCCTATCCGCGAAACTGTGAACGGGCCGTCACCGAGCCATTCACGCAGGCAGTCAAACTCTTTCCGAGCGAAGTAGTCGCCGTGCTCCTCATCTTGCTCTCTGAGATTGACCGGCAGTAGCGTGACCTCGTCCCCTGGCCGAATCAATCTTTTGCCACCATTTCCATCATTGACGTAAGCTTCACACTCTCGTGCGGGCATGGTCATGCGGCCACCTCCTATATTTTTTGTTTCCTGAGCCCCCTAAAAAAGAGCAATATTTCAATCAACAGCTAGTCCCCGAACCTACTGCCAGCTTAGCCGATACCGCTCTAGTTGTAAACATCAAAAAACGGGGCATAAGCCCCGTTTGATGCATAGAGCAAGTACCAGTTATGCCGGCGTGTTTTTCTTTTTCAGAGAGTCCTTCAGGTTCTTCCCTGCCTTGAATTTCGGCACAACGACCTCAGGTATCTGAATGCGTTCCTCGGGGTTCTGCGGATTCACACCCATGCGCGCGGAGCGCTGCCGTGCAGAGAAGGCACCAAAGCCGGCAAGCGTTACTTCTTCGCCTTTTTTCAGCGTTTCGATAACCGTCGCCTCGAACGACTCGATGACGGTCTCGACATCCTTTTTGGGGACCTGCGTTTTGCCCGCTATTGTCTCGATAAGGGTCGCTTTATTCATAGAGGTATTTCCTTTTTAAAGCCCAAAAAAGGGTTATTTAATGATTAGTTTTTCCTGTAACTGCTTTATCATTGTACAATGTCCTGTTTTGGGGTCAAGTTCGCAGAAAATCGCATTGACCCAGGCGGGGCCTTGCTCCGGATACTCGAACGTCTGCTTCTCACCGAGAAAGCGCTTCATAATAATATGCTTGTCGACCCCGAGCACGGAGTCGTCAGAGCCGGTCATGCCGACATCAGTGATGAAGCCTGTCCCTTCCGACAAGATACGCGTGTCCGCTGTCGGGATGTGCGTGTGCGTTCCGTACACGACCGAGGCTCGGCCATCGGTATAGTGACCGAATGCGCCCTTCTCGCTCGTAAGCTCGGCATGCAGGTCGACGATGAGCATTTTCGGCGAACCCATCTCAGAGTAGAGTTTATCAAAAGTGATGAAGGGGTTTGCCAGACCTTCGTCATGCATCGCGAGCTGCCCTTCGAGACTGAGGATGAAGAGCATCCCGCTTCTTGTTTCTATCGTTTGCCAGCGGAGCGGCGGAATGGTGCGAGGATCATTCGCGGGACAGGCGACCGCGAACTGTCCGCGGATTTCATCGCTCGCTGGATCATGCTTTCGCCAGAGGTGATTACCTCCGGTAAAAGCTGCGACACCCGCTTCTTTAAGTTCGGCGAGCGTCTTCGCGGTGATGCCTTTGCCGTGCGCGAGATTCTCCACATTCGCGATCACCGCGTCTGCCTTAAATTTTTTCTGCCACTGCGGCAGCACGCGAGCCACAGCCTGTCGTCCGATCTTCGCGACGACGTCGCCGAGGACAATGAGCTTGATGCTACCGCGCATATTCGACGATGCGCATCTCGCGGATGAGCGTGACCTTGACCTCGCCGGGGTATTTCAGCTCAGCTTCGATCTTATTCGCGATATCACGCGCTAGTTTTTTTGAATTGTAGTCGTCGATATGCTCCGGTGTGACGAAGACGCGGATCTCGCGTCCTGCCTGGATGGCGTAGCTTTTTTCCACGCCGGCAAATGAGTTCGCTACGCCCTCGAGCTCCTCAAGGCGCTGGATGTAGTTCTCGTACGAGTCTTTTCGGGCGCCGGGGCGGGATCCTGAGATCGCGTCCGCTACTTTCACGATGATGCCTTCAATGGTCTTCGGACGGTCTTCGTGGTGGGCGATGGCCATATAGGCGATCTCTTCCTGCACGCCGAACTTTTTCATGAGGTCGTAGCCGATCTCAGGGTGGCCTCCCTGCACCTCGTGGTCGAGCGCTTTCCCGATGTCGTGCATGAGGCCGCCTTTTTTGCAGACCGCGACGTTCGCGCCGAGCTCATGCCCGAGCATGCTCGCGATATGCGACACTTCGAGCGCGTGACGGAGTTGGTTCTGTCCGTAGCTTGTCCGGTATTTCAGCCGGCCGAGGATCTGTATGAGTTTCGGATCGAGACCGACGACCCCTGCTTCGTATGCCGCATCTTCACCGGCCTTGATGATATCAAGCGAAACCTCTTTTTTAGTCTGGGCGACGACATCCTCGATACGGCCTAGGTGGATGCGGCCGTCGGTGATGAGTTTATCGAGGACGCGTTTCGCAAGATGTCGCCGGATGGGGCTGAAGCCTGACACCATGATGCTGTCAGGCGTGTCGTCCACGATGATCTCGACGCCGGTGAGGTTCTCGATCGTCTTGATGTTGCGTCCCTCGCGGCCGATGATGCGTCCTTTCATTTCGTCGTTCGGGATCGAAACAAGCGTCGTCGTCGTCTCCGCCGTGTGCGATGATGCAATGCGTTGGATCACCTGGGCGAGCATGTTTTTTGCCCGCTTGTCGAGCTCGTCCGATGACTGGTTCTCGAGTTTCCTGATGCGGACAAGAAGCTCATCCTGCATGGTGTCCTCGACGCTCTTCAAGAGCGATTCCTTTGCCTCGTCTTTCGTCAGTTGTGCGAGGCTTTCGAGTTTCGCGCCCTGATCGGCCTTGACCTTGCCGCTCTCATCCTTGG
>JBBTUM010000052.1:0-5887 GCA_038063795.1 Patescibacteria group bacterium
GGTGGGCGTTGAAAACATTCTGGGACAAAGGGCTCGTGTACGAGGGGCGCAAGGTCTTGCTGTACTGCCCGCGCTGCGAAACGCCGATCTCGAAGTTCGAGGTTGCGATGGACAACAGTTACGAAGAGGTGACCGAGATCGCTGTCACCGTGAAATTCAAGCTGCATCCGCGGCAGAAGATTGGTGAGTGGACCACTGACGACACGAGCTATATGCTTGCGTGGACCACGACACCATGGACGTTACCCGGCAACGTCGCACTCGCGGTCGGGGACGACGTCGAATATGTGATTGTCAAAAATCGAAAAGCAGAGCCTGCCGACACGGACGAGGTCTATATTCTTGCGCGTGAACGTCTTCAGGAATTACTTGGAGATGCATACACGATCCTCGGTACGGTCACTGGCGAAAAGCTTCGGGGCCTGACGTACGAACCGCTCTATGAGATCCCGGCGGTCAAGGCGACAGGGAAGAGATCACACTATGTCGCGAGCGCCGATTTCGTAACGACCGAGGAAGGTACAGGCATCGTGCATACGGCTGTCATCTACGGCGAGGACGACTATGCCCTCGGCGTCAAACTTGATCTCCCGATGGTACCGCTCCTGAACACCCAGGGTAAGTTCACTGACAAGGCGCCGAAGCTGGTGCAGGAGATGAGCTTCAAAGAAGGCGACGAGATCGTGATCCTCGATCTGCAGCAGCGGAATCTTCTGTTCAAACAAGAACACTTTACCCACTCGTACCCGCACTGCTGGAGATGCGAGTCGCCGCTGTTCTACAACGCTATCACCGCGTGGTTTGTGAACATCCAGAAGGTGAAGGACCGGCTTATCAAGCTGAACGAGAAGATCCATTGGTATCCAGAGCATCTGAAGCACGGCCGTTTTTTGAATAATCTTGAGACCGCTCCAGACTGGAATATCTCGCGTAACCGCTATTGGGCGACCGCGCTGCCCTTCTGGAAATGCGACTCTGAGACGTGCGGTGAGACCGTGTGCGTCGGCAGCATCGCGGAATTAAAGAAGCTCGCGACGAATTTCAACGAGGTATACCCGAGTGAAAAAATCGAGGACATTGATCTGCATAAGCATGTCATTGATGCGGTCATTCTGAAATGCCTGAAATGCGGCGGGACGATGCATCGTATCCCGGAGGTCATTGATTGCTGGGTCGAGTCGGGATCAATGCCCTTTGCTGAATTTCATTATCCTTTTGAGAACGAAAGCGAGTTTAAACACCGGCAAAAAGGCGACGGCAAGTATATTGCGGAATATATATCGCAGACGCGCGCATGGTTTTATTATATGCATGTCGTATCATCGGTACTTTTCGATGACATCGCGTTCAAGAATGTCGTGACGACCGGTACTATTTTGAATGAATCCGGTAAGAAGATGTCCAAGTCGCGAAAGAACTATCCTGACCCGTGGAAGATCATCAACGAATACGGCTCGGATGCGCTCAGATTTTACCTCATGAATTCGGTCGTCATGCAGGCTGAGAATCTGAATTTCAGCGAGAAGGACGTCAAAGAAGTGTACAACAAGGTAATGAATACGCTGTACAATGTCGTGAGTTTTTACTCGCTGTATGCGGGTGACGACGTCGCGGATGCTGTGAGCGCTCACATGCTTGATCGGTGGATCATCGGGAAACTGAACGTTTTTTTCTCGGAACTTACGAAGGCGATGGATTCGTACAATACCGTTCGAGCGACGCGCGCGATCTCCGATTTTATTCAGGAAATGTCAACGTGGTATGTGCGGCGCAGTCGCGAGCGTTTCAAGGATGAGCAGACAAGACATGAAGCCGTCGCGACGCTCCGTACGGTTCTCAGGGGGCTCGCGAAGGGCATCGCGCCGTTCACTCCGTTCGCAGCCGAGCACATATGGCAGACGGTGCGAGGCGAGGGCGAATCTGTTCACCTGGCGACCTGGCCGCGTGCGAACAAGCAGTGTATCGACGAGCCAATGCTTGAGCGCATGGATGCAGCACGGGACGTGGTCGAGAAGGCGCATGCGCTTCGAGCTTCAGCTGGCATCAAGGTTCGTCAGCCCCTATCTACCCTTGAAACGACCACGGATCTGCCGGATGAGCTGAAGGCGATCGTCGCTGATGAGGTGAATGTGAAAGAAGTACTGACCGTCAAGAAAGTCAGAGAGGGGGAGAGTATCATTTCTGATGAAGCAAAGTCCGTGGCGCTGCATACTGCTCTTACCGACGAACTCAAAGCAGAGGGGGCAGTGCGTGAGCTCGTACGTACGACGAATGCGCTTCGCAAGGCAAAGGGCCTGAAGCCGAGCGACACGGTAATGGTCTCATATTTTACCGCGAGCGATCTTCTGCGAAAGGTGATCGAAACGAACGGAGCGCAGCTGCAGCGTCAGACGATCGCTTCGGCATGGATGCCCTTGACCGAGAAGCCGGGCGACGCTCCTGCCGCAAGCGTCAACGGCGAAGAGATCATCCTGATAGTGTAACGTATGTCCATAAAAACTGAGGCAATAGTTTTGCATGCGAGACCGTTTCGAGACGCGGACCGCCTGTATGAGGTGCTGACACCGAGCGAGGGCATGTTGACGCTCGTCGCCAGAGGGGCCGCACGAAGCTCGAGCAAGATGACCGGGTTTCTGCAGCCGTTCGATCGCGTCCGTCTCATGATTGGCCGGGGACGGATGGACCATATTGCGGGCGCGGCGACCATGGAATCGTTCAGAAATCTCCGGTCGTCGTGGCCTGATTTTATTTTAGCCTCGTCTCTGGTAGAATTAGTCTTGAAGCTGCATGTTCCAGGTGTAGCGGCGCGCCGTGAGTTCGATCTGTTCCTTGAGACTTTGCGCGTTCTCGATGACGGATCGCGGTCGGCGCGCGATCGTATCATCATCGGTCGTATCTTTTTGTGGAAACTCTTCTCTCTAGCTGGATGGAGACCGAACATCGAATCATGCGCCGTGTGCCGTGAAGCTCTCGCGCACGCACCGGTCTCATACGATGCCGTGAAAGGCTTTGTCTGTGTAGCGCACGCTGAGGGAGCCATGCAGCTGCCGGCGTCCCTCATGGTGTTCCTCGCCGACGTGATGGACAACGGGGACTGGAACGCTCTGATCGCGACCGCGTTGGGCGGCAATCACGAGCGCGAATGGTTTTCCATCAGTCAGAAGTATTATCAGGATATCCTCGAAGCTCCTATCGAATCGCTAAAACTTTTCCAGTATGTTTAAGAGTCGCATGCTTAACATCGACGGCGTCGGCAAACGGCCGCAATCCATCAAGCCGCAGAGCGGACGGTCTTCTGATGGAGCGATCCGTGTCCGTACTGCTCCCCAGGGATATCAGACGAGTCGTCGACCGGTCCCCGAGGAGTATCGCACGTTCGATCATGGCAGACGAGGCGGCTGGGGCTTTCTCGTGTTTCTTTTTATCCTCTTTGCGGCCAGCGTGGCAGGTTTTTTCTATTGGAACAATCGTCCTGCATCGTTCCAGGGTGATAGCGTCTTTCTCACGGCGACGGTCGAGGAGGCGATAACGTCCGGCGATGAGGTCACCTACAGGGTCGAGTATGAAAATCAGGATTTCGTGACGTTGAAGACGGTTTCGCTCGATGTGCAGTGGCCGGAAGGTTTTTATTACAATAGCGCAAGCCAGGAGCCGACGTCAGAAACGGCGACGACATGGGTTCTGGGTCCGCTCGATCCCGGACAGAAGAAGGAGCTGCAGATCAAAGGGCAGCTCGTTGGTTTGAAGGATCAGACGCAAAAAGCGATCTTCCGCCTGAGCTACAGACCCGAGAACATCAACTCCGATTTTGAGGTCGTTCATGCGGTCGAGACCCGCATTAGCGACGCGCGCATCAATGTCGAGCTTTCTGCTCCGACGAAAGTACTGGCAGGCCAAGAGGTCGTCTTTCAGGCTGTCATTTCGAACCTGACGACCGAGAAGCTTCAGAATATCGATGTCGAGATCGTGCTGCCGAAAGACTTCGAGGCGCTTGCGTATGACCCCGTACTCACTGACAACCATTTTCGTGGCGATCTCGGACTTGATTCGCCCTTGACGATCACGATCAGCGCGAAGGTCGCGTCCGATGCCGAAGGGCAGCAGGCGTGGACAGTGGAGATCAACGAGGTGTTGGGCGGAGAGCCGCGGAGACTTCTCAGAAAAGAGCTTGCTGTGGTCCCAGTCCGTCCCGAGTTCGACGTGGAGCTGAAGATCAATGGTGAGAGCAACGATTTTGAAGTTGATTACGGTGAAACTCTGAATTACCAGCTGAAAATCACGAATCGGAGCTCCGACGCGATCACTGACATGAGGGTGACCGCGCTCCTGGATAGCGATGTCATCGACCGGAAGACCGTCCAGTCGAATGGCCATGTGGATAAAGACACGATCACCTGGACGAAATCGGATCTGGAGCAACTCGGTGCTCTGCAGCCTGACGCTGAGATTATCATCCCCTGGAAGGCTACACTGCTCGAACAGGGGACCGTGGGCCGTGCGACCGTCGATACATTGGTGACGCTCGAGGTCGAAGGACTCCCTGGGTGGAAGAAGACGTCCCCTGTCTTCGTTATCTCTGTCGGCGAGGGCCTCGTGTTCAATCAAGGTGTCTACTGGGATCTCGGCGGGGCGCAGGTTGGACGCGGGAACCTGCCGCCGGTCACGAATGAGCGCTCTGAGTACCTCGTGATCTGGTCGCTGGATTCCGGCAGTCAGGACTATGACGCGGTCAATATATCCACGTTTCTCCCGCCAAAAGTGACTTTCCTTTCGGCTGACGAAGTCGATGAGGGCGCTCTGAAGTATGACGAGAGCACACAACGGCTTGAGTGGCAGATCAATAATTTCTCTTCGAAGCTGCTACCGCTGAAGGCCGCTTTCTACATCAAGTTCGTTCCAACCGATGAAGACGAGGGTACGGTCATGACGCTCATGAATCCGGTCTCCATCGTTGCCTCAGGCACGGAGATCTTCGAGACCAAGACGTTCAGCGTCAACACGCAGCAGGTGATCACGGCGCGCGAGGGAGACGTCGGGACGGTGATTGAGTAACCGTGTCATTCTGGAGTCCCGCGTACTCGCGGGACGATAGAATCCCACGGAAGTTTCAAAGGGATTCTATCGCTGCACTTCGTTTCGCTCCCCACGGCCCCGCCGAAGGCGGAGCCTCGCGAAGCGGGGCGAGGCAGAATGACAACTTGTATGAGTTTCAAACTTTCAAAAACATCAAAGAAGAGCAGGGCGCGCACGGGTGTGTTGACTACGGCGCATGGAAAGATCCGTACGCCTTTTTTTATGCCCATCGCGACGAAAGGCGCGGTGAAGGGGCTTGAGGCCCATGAGGTCGAAGACTTGGGCGCGGAGATCATGCTGAGCAATACGTATCATTTGTATCTGCAGCCTGGGCTTGCCGTGCTCAAAAAATATGGCGGCATCAGGAATTTTATGAAGGCGACCTTGCCCATACTCACCGACTCGGGCGGCTTCCAGGTGTTCAGCCTGTCGAAACTCCGCATTGTTGATGATCAAGGCGTGACCTTCAGATCGCACATCGACGGCACGAAACATCGGCTGACCCCGAAAAAAGCCATAGCGATCCAGGCTGCCTTGGGGTCGGACATCATGATGTCGCTGGACTATTTCCCCGGCTATCCTGCGACGGAAAAACAGACCACGGAAGCGGTTCGCCTTACGAGCCTCTGGGCCACGCAGTGTTTTGAATATAAGAAAGTGCTTTCCAAAAAATATGTTGCGGTGCGCAAGCAAATGCTCTTCGGTATCGTGCAGGGGTCGACCTATCGTGAGCTGCGAAAGCGCTCCGCGAACGAGCTCACAGCCTTACCATTCGCCGGGTACGCTGTCGGGGGGCTCGCTGTCGGCGAGCCCG